>CBDURV010000083.1:0-10779 GCA_965369495.1 uncultured bacterium | reverse complement strand
CCCTTGACCGGGATGCCCGGCGCGTCGGCGGTCGCCACGTCAAGATCGGCGTCGGTCACCGATGCGTCGCGGTTGGCCAGCACGTCGCCGTCCGTCCAGTCCTGCGGAATGTCGTAGGTCCAGTTTACCTCGCCCGGAATATCAACTCCATCGCGCGTCCAGAAACCCGGCTCCGTCGCGTAGGGCGGTGCGCCACCCGCGCCGTAGACGTTCAACGTCGCCGTGTCGCCTGCGCTGAGGCTGCCGGGGGTGATCGCGGCAGACGCGCTCAAAGGCTTAGGCCCGCCGCCGCCAAGCTTGCGGCTCGGCACGATGTACAGCCGGTTGGCCTGATGCGGCGAGACCGCCGTCAGGCTGCGCTGGCGCGCGCGGATCAAGGCCATGCTCGTCTCCTATCGGACGCGAAACGCACGCCCCTCGCTCGACTGCGCGAAAGCCCGCCACGCCTTCACCTGCCGCTGTGGGTCAGGATCGTGCAGCTGCGGATGCGTCTTTTTCATCAGCTCCCACTCGTCGGCGCTGAAGGTGAAGGCCTCGTTGAAGGGGCTGTCCATGTCGCGGCGCGCGCCGTCCGCCAGGAAACGGTCATGGGCGCGCGCCGCGTCGCCGACAGCGTGGTCGGCGAAGTCGCGGCGGATGAGCAGACCCGCCGCGTCTTCCTTCAGCTCGAAGGCCATCAAGCCTGCGTCACGGGCGCGTTGTAGTCCACATCGGCGATTAGCCCATGCGCATCCCGGTTCAGCACCTTCAGCGTCCAGTCCACCGCCATGCTGCGCTTATCGGCAAGGCCAACCTTCGCCATCGGCTCAACGCGCACCGCCTTCAGCGTGCCCTGCGTGACATAGGACGGATCCAGTACGAACAGATCCGCCTGCCCGGCGATGGTGTCCTGCTGCAGACGGTTCGGAACCATCTTCAGCGAGATACCGAAATCGGTAAGGAACACGTTGACCGAGCCCATGGCCGTCGCCGGACCCTTCTGGTTGGTCTCCGCCATCAGCGACGCGATGCGCGCGCTGTCCGTGAACATGTAACTCGACAGCGCGCGGATCACGCCCGGAACGCTCATCAGCACCGAAGGATCGGCGCCCTCCTCCCAGACCATCTGCGCCACGTCGCGCACCATCGTCTCGGTCAGAGGCCGCTTCGCCCCAGGCACGCGCGCCGCCCAGTTGCCCGAGGAGAACCCGCCGCCGGTGCTGGCGCCCACGTCGCCCTGCGTGATGCACGCCGCGAGGCCGCCGATCAGACCCGGCGTGTCGTCGCCGTTGTCCGCCTGGCTGCCCTGGCCGGTCAGGAAAATCGCCTCCTTGTCGCGCATCAGCTCGCGCTGGCGCATCATCAGCTGATAGCTCAGCGCATTGCCGCCGATGGTGTCGGATGCCTGCGCGCGCTCGGTGACCATCACAACCTTGGTGCTGATCTGGCAGTGATTGCCGATCCGGTCGCCGGTCGCCGCGTCGTTGCCAGTCAGATCCTGCCCGTCGACCTTGGCGTTGTTGATGTCGGGCTGCGCCAGGCGATCCTCGGACCACTCGGTATAGGCGTTCTTCACGCTGCCGGCGCCAACCATGTCGGTGAACGGCAGCGGGATCTTGGAGATGTCCCAGATCTGGCTCATCACGTCTTCGCGCACCCAACCGTCGCCGCCGAACTCGACGGCCTTGAGATCTGCGCTGGATAGATAATCGGAGGTGGCCATTCGGCTATCCCTTGAGAAGGGCTCCAACGGCGGCCAGCTTGTCGCTTTCAAGGCCACTGTCGCGAGCGCGGTTGATCGCGGCCTGCGCACCACTGCCAGCCCCCGTCTTGCCGCGCGGCCGATGCGTCTTTGGCAGCGCCTTGGGCTCTGGCTTGGGCTTGTTCGCCCGCAGCGCCTTCAGCTCCGCCTTGTCGCGCATCATGTCCCTCAGAACCCACACCATCCGGTGGTCCGAGAAATTCAGCTCATGCGCCTGAAACCCGTATTCGGACAGACCCGTCACCACGCTCTCCCTGAAACTGTCCAGCTTCGCGCTGTCCGCCAGTTCGGGGAGAACCTGCATCATGAGCTGACGCTGCTGCGCCTGCATCTCGTCCGCCCGCGCTCTCACGCGGTGCTCCAATTGAGGGGTGAGCCGGGTGCCCAGCTCTTGCATCGCCATGCCCAGCAGCTGCTGGTCACGCGACAGAACGGTCTCCCGTTCCCTGTTCGCCGCGGTTTGTTCTGCGGTCTCCCGCTCCGCTGCCTGACGGCCCTGCCACGCGTCCTTCAGGGCGCCCAGCGTCACCGTCTCGCCGTCTCCGGCGGTGATCTCCATCTCATACAGCTTTTCAGGCGTGGTCCCAAGCTTTTCAGCGACGCCCTTGATCGAGAGCTCTACAGCGCCCGTGTCGCTTTCCGGCTGGTCAGCGACCTGATCATCGCCGATCCCCTGTAGCTCCTCGCCAGAGGCGGGCTCAGGAGCCTGCTCGGGCGGCCCATCATCAGGACTTGGCGCGGCCGCGTCCGGCGGGCTTGGCGGCTGGCTTGCCTGCTGGCTTGGCGCGGGCGCCTCCAGCAGCGCGTTCACCTCCGCCATCACCTCCTGCTCCGTCCTCGGATCTGATGATCGCGTTTCGGAGGAGGGTGAAGACGCTGCCGGCGGCGCGGGCTTCGGCGTTGAGCCCGTTGAGGTCGCCGGGGCCCCGGACCCATTGAGCGTAGAGGGCGCGCTGGTACTCATCAATTATCTCCTCGATCGCGGGAAGCGCCGTTTCCAGCGCTTGCCTCTCTCTCGTGTTCATTCTGCTCTCCCTGCATCTGCGCCCGCTCCAGATCAAGCGTCGCCTCGCCAACCAGCTTCGCCTCGTCGATCTCCGCGTCGAGATTGGCGTTGTAATACTTGAAGTCGATCTCGGCCTTGTTGTTGCGCTCGGTCTCCTCCGCCTTGCCCGCCTCGATCTGCACCTGCGCGCCGATCAACTGCTGCTGCGCCTGCTGCGCCTGCTGCGCCGTCTCGGCGTTGGCCTGAGCCGCAGCTTGCGCCTCCGGGCTCGCCGGGTCGATCGCATACCGACCTGGATTCTCCAGACCCGCCATGGTCAGCCAGTCGAGATAACTGCGGTGCAGCGTCTCGTTGCTTGCCAGCACGCCGTCGCGCCCCTGCGCCATCGCCTGCTGCTGAAACAGCATCGCCTGCTGCAGCGTCTGCTGCGCATGCGTGCGCTGCCCAACCGTCATGCCCGTGCGCACGTTGAGCTTTGTGCGCGCCGGCCAGCCCGCGGCGTCGACCTCCTGCCACTCGCCCGCCAGCTTCATGTTGATCGGCTCGTTGGAATACAGCCTCAGCGTCGCGTGCATGAGCAGCCAGGCGCGCCGGATCAGCGTCTCCGCGAAGTTCTTGGCGAACATCGCAACCACCAGCTCCTTGCTTGAGTACTGGCGCTCCACGACGCTCGCAGCCACGTTCGCCAGCTGCGCCGGCGCCGACTGCATGTCGAGCGCGGCGCCGACCGCCTCGGTGCGCACCTCGTCGAAATACTGCAGCAGCGCGAGGTTGCTCGGGCCCGTGTCAATGAACGGGAACGGGACCACCTGGCTCACATCCCGCGCGCGCACCACGCCGCCCGGCTTGCTGTCCAGCGCGTCGGCCAGGTTGACGTTGGCCTCGTTGATGATCACCCGCGCCTGGTTGGCGATCGTCAGGTTGTCGATCCACTGGCGCAGCGCCGCCGTCTTGCCGTCCTGCACGCCGCGCAGCTTGTCGAAGACGCTCTCGCCCGTCAGGCGGTGCTGGCGCAGGATGCAGGCGCCCACAGCATAGGGCACGATCTCAACCGGCTCGGTGCCCAGGATGGTGTTCTCGCCGCCCAGGAACACCTTCAGCAGCTCGCCGTGCCAGTGGTAATAGCACTCGTGGCACTCGACGAACTCCAGATCCTTCTGGTCCGTGACGAAATCCAGCTCCGCGCTCACGTCGCGCTGACGCCCATCCGTGTTGCGCGGCTGCGCGACATTGGGCAGCTCGTCCACAAGCGCCGGATCGTATCCCATTTCCTTCAGCTCGTAGCGCGCGAGATACAGCCGCTCAGCCACGAAGGGGCAATCCTCCAGGTCCTGGCCGCTGATCCAGTTCGCCCGATACATGAACTGCGTCGGGTCAACCGAGCGGAACCGGAATTCGCGTGTGGTCAGCGTCACCCGGATCTCCGCGGCCGTCCCCTCGCGGCTGATCAGATGGCGCGCCTCGTTCGCCGCCGTGGGCGCAAGCAGAATGTTCAGCTCCTCGTCGCTTACATCGTCCCAGCGCAGGTTCTGGACGTCGACCATCTCATCGACCCAGATCTTCGCAACCCCGATGCGAAGCAGCAGCGCGTCGCGGATGCACTCCTCGAGCGCCAGAAACCCGTTGTTGTCCTCGATGATCACCTCGTTGACCACCGCGCTCTCCGCCGTCGCCGCCTGCTCGTCCTGCGCGCCGTCCGCCTCGAACTCCACAACCGCATCGGTGCTGATCATCGGCAGCAGCTGCGCCGTGATCGCGTTGATCGCATCCGCCACGTCCATGCTCACCACGCCGCTCAGACCGCCGCCTGGCGCGGGCGGGCGGCGCCCGTAGTTGTAATCCAGCGCCAGCTCGCGGTTCTCCTTCAGATCGCTGTCGTTGGCCCGCGTGATCTCGTCTCGGACCGCAGCGGCCAGCTTGCTGACAGCGTCGATCTGCTTTGAGGCTATCGCCATGGTGATCCATCCCTACCAAACGGTTTGACATGCGCCGGGTTCATGCATCGGTCGCCATTAGCGGGGCATTTACCCATCCAGTGACAATCATCATGGTCCAGATCATGCGCAAACGCACATATCACGCGTGTCAAACCACTTCGCTTGTTGCGCCATACGATCTTGGGAGCGTTGAGCGTTGTTCGCTTCTGCACCCAGCAGCCGGTCAGCGCATCGACCTCGAGCATGACCGCGATCCGCGCAACCACGTCGTCGCAAACGTCGAGCCCGACCTGCTCCCGGAGCCGGTAGATCTCCAGCATCTGATCAAGCAGAGGATCGCATTCCTCCTGAAAACTCATATCGCCCGCCTCTCCTGCCGGCTGTAATCGATCGGCGCGCCCCAGCGGCCCGCGATCGGCTTGGCAACCGCCAGCATCCGGAACGCGTCCGCGTAATGCGAGCTCCAGTCATGCAGCGGCTGCATCCGGTGAGCGCGCCGCACCTCGTCATAATCCGAGCGGTAGCTGTTCAGCGCCTCGATCCCGATCCGGCAAACCCGCTCGTCAAACCAGCACAGCGGCAGGAACCGCCGCACCTGGTCGATGCCCTCGTGCAGCCCGATATTGGGCGCGCGGATCACCTCCAGCCCCAGCTCCTGAAACACCTCCTCGCGGGTGCGGCCCGTGCTCAGCTCGTGCACCTTCACGTCATGCGGCGCAATCACCGAGCGCGGCCGGTGCGGCAGATCACGCCAGTCAGCCACCATCTCCGGGATCGCGCACTGCTCGTAGGCCCGGCAGTCGATTAGCCGAACCTCGTTGCCAACCTCTTGCCAGAACCAGGCAACCATCGCGTCGCTGAAGCCCAGATCGAGCGCGGCGCTCACCGCCAGCGATGAATCGTACTGCACGCTGGTGATGTGGCCGGCCTCGCCCAGCGCAGCCATCGCCTTGGCGTAGTAGGCGCCCCGGATCGCGGCGTTGAAGCTGCACTCCAGCTCCTGCGAGAATTCCTCCGGGCTCATTCCCCGGCGCATGCTCGCCACCTCGGACGCGTCAAGGATCCCCGTCACGCTCTGAGGCAGCACCGCCCAGGACCAGTCGCCGCCCTGGCCGCCCATCGCGCGCCCGTGAAGATCCCAGCTCGTCGCGTCCTCCGCACTCTCAGCCTCGGAGCGCGCGAACTCCAGTTGCTCGAAAAACAGGTTCTGACGCCCCGCCGGCGTCCCTATGAAAATCGCCCAGCCCATGCGATCCGCAAGCATCGGGCGGATCACCATCGTCCACGCCACAGGCGGGATCAGCGCCGTCTCGTCCAGCACCGCCGCGTCCAGGTACATGCCGCGCAGCGCGTCGTAGTTCTCGCCGCTCAGCAGCCTCAGCGTCGCGCCGTTATGCGCGAAGGTGATGCGCAGCTCGCTCTCGTTTATGTCGACGCCTGGCAGCGCGCGCACGTAGTCCTTGAGATACGCCCAGGCCACGTTCTTCGCCTGCCGGTAGGTCGGCGCCAGATACGCGCCCTGCCACCGCTTGCGCTTCGTCGTCAGAGCGTCCTCGAGGAGCTTCCCCAGGCAAAACACCGTCTTTCCGAACCGCCGGTGGCAGACCAGCACGTTGAACCGCCTCAGCCGCCGGTGCAGCTCAGCCTGGAAAGGCCTGAATTTCAAATCGAGCGTGATCGCCATCAGTCGCGCCGCTCGAAGGCGGCGATCATGAATCACCGCCGATCACCACCGTCACCGTCTCCTCGCGACGCTCAGGCGCGAACACCTGCAGGTTCTCAGCCAGAGCCCGAAGCGCCAGCGGCTTGTTCCAGAGACGGATCTCTTTCGTGGTTTCAATAACATCTTCACCGTGTTTCGTGGTTTTGGTTCGGTAGGACGCAATCGCACCCGCTGCGTCGTCGCTCCACTCGCCGGCCGCCTTGATGCAGCCATCATCGTCCAGCAGCGCCCTGACATCCGAAAACGCCACCCTGGCATACTCGTGCAGCACCCGGTCCCCGTCCGCGCAGACCCGCTGGATGCGCTCCCGGTTCAGCTCGGAAACAACGTGTTGGATTTCAGCATTTTTCAGCAATTTGAAACCGTGAGCGCCAGCGCCCTTCGGCGAGTAGCCCGCGCGGATCGCAGCGGCGGTCGCGTTCAGATCGACCACGTACTCAGCCGCGAAAAGGCGCTGGCGATCGTTCAAAACTCAACACCCTGATGATGAACCACGTCCTGCGCCTCAATGCGCATATCCTGCACTCTGATCGCCAGAGTTCGCAGCACTTTCACGGTCCTCAGGTTGTTCTCTTCCGACAACGCATCGACCAGATATTCATAAATCTCGTTGATCGCCTCCAGGCGCCCGGAAGCCTTGTCATCGCTCATCGGCGAGTGAGCATTGTCCTGCCGGGTCATGCCTTCTCCTTCTCGATCTTCTTGGCCTTGCGCTGCGCACTCAAACCTATCTGGCGAGCTGTCTCGTCGTGCTGAACCCGCTCGACAATCCGCATGCATTTGAGGAATGCCAGATGCTCCTCTCGACCACCCTCGGCCTGCTTGCTCGCCGCAGTCATTTCCTCCTGGATCTCCGCCAGCCTGATTTCAATCTGCGATCTCCACCTGCTCATTGGATCAATCTCCCACTCCGTGTTCCGTCAAAAACGCGTCCGCCGAAGCGCACCGCCGTGAAAAGTTATCCACAGGCTCGGCTCCCTCTTTCTTTCTTTTCTTAAAGAGTCTCTCGCGAGGGGGGTTGTCCGGCTGGACGCCCCCCCCTGTCCGGCTGGACGCCCCCCCCCTGTCCGGCTGGACAAGGGTCAGCTTCGACCCCTGTCCGGCTGGACGCCCCCCCCCTGTCCGGCTGGACAGGGGTTCCTGTGGATAAGTGGCCTTTTCTGGGGATAACTTTTCGTCGTCGGGAGGCTCGACTATCAGCCGAACCACCATATTGCGACCCGGAAGCGGGACGCGCTCGATCAGATCCACGTCCTCGAGCTGCGCAAGATACTTCGTCACGTTGCGCTCGCTGCGCTCGATCATCTCAGCCAGAACCGACCGCTTCACTCGCGCCACGTTTGCCACCTCATCGGCGCTGAAGGCCAGTTCGAGTAGGAGTAACCGCGCCACCGGATGTACGCCACGTACGCCGCGTGCCCAAACCAATGCATCCCAGCTCACTCCTCTAACTCCGGGCAGATCTTCTCGCCCTCGTCTACCATGTTGAACGCGCCGCGCAGCAGCACCAGAAACAGCACCGTTCCCGCTATGCTCAGCGCGCCGAAACCGAAGGCCAGCCAGCACATCATTTGCGTGCGCCGCGGCCGATGTAGAGGCTCAGCTGCCAGTAGAGAATGAAGGAGACAGCCAAAATCATCGCGCCTGCCATAAACCAACCGCCAATCTTGAAGCCGACAGCACCGACCATCCCAATGAAAAACCACATCAACGACGCTTCCCACCACTTCAGTCTCAGTTCCTGTTTCACTCGTCATCCTTTCGCACGCTCACAAGGTGCAGACCTGTCCTGACCACAGGGTCAGGCTCATCATTTCCGCTATCCATCGCCAGTGCCCACGCCTCAGCCGCCGGGCGGCCAATCACCACGGACGCATGCACATACCGCGCAGTCGTCGACAGCGACGCATGGCGCAGCAGGCTTTGGAGGCGAAACTGATCCATGCCGCCAGCCGCCGCGTGCGTCGCCAGCGAATGCCGCAACCCGTGCCGCGTCAGATCCTTTGGAAGATGCGCCGCGCGCTTCACCCGCAACCATTCCCGCATGCAGGACAGGCGTTCGCCCCGATCTGGCGGGAACACCAGACCGAGACCGCCCGTCGCCGTCCACCGTCGCCACAGCGCCGCGCGCGCCATGTCCGGCATGTCCACTTGCTCGACCGACGTGCGGCCCAGCGCCTGCGACTTTGTGCACTCCAACGTGACGATGCCGTCTTTCATGTCGACGAGAGGCCATTCGAGCGTCAGCGCTTCGCCCAGGCGAAGGCCGGTGCAGATCAGCACGCGGAACAGGTCCGCCGCCACAGGGCGCACGCCGCCGGCGCGGTCGCCCGACAGATAACGCTCCTCGAGCGCATCCAGCGCAATCATCAGTGTGCGATACTCGCCAGCGCCGCGCACCACGGCGCCGCGCTGGCCGTCAGATGTCGGCGACTTCCAACCAGACCAGGGATTTATTTCAATCATCTCCTGATCCACCGCCCAGCCCAGCTGCGCCCGAACCTCCCGCACCGTCCTGCGCGCGACGCCGGCGCCACCCTTGCGATGCCCGCGCGCCCCAACTCCCTGCGCGCCCGCGACGCGCCAGTAGAGCGCGTTCGCGTCTCGTCTGCGGAATGCCCCAAGATCCCAATCCGCGCAAAACGGCAGGACGTGATTACGCATCCGGCCACGGCTCTCATAGAGCGAGCGCGCCGTTCTCCCAGTGTCCTCGCAATGTCGCAGCCAGAGCATCGCCATTTGCCAATATTCCATAAACCACTCCTGCATGTAGAATTGCTGTCAGGAGACGAGTTTGGCAATCCAGCGTGAATTTGATGTTTCCACCCTCTCACGGTGGAAACAGGGGTTCGACTCCCCTAGGGGATGCCAAACACCTAACAGACGCCGCGATTTACGGCGCTATCTTCGTGCTTTAGGTGAAACTTAGCCTGAACGGCCCCTGTAACATAATGTGATGCAATCTAAGATAGTCAGTCGAGAATACCGAGGCTGTTGAGCGCGCCTAAGCCCAACGCCGATGCACCAGCTGTCGCGCCCGCCTTCGGTAGATTCGCCAGCAATCGCTCAGTCGTGCCCGAGCTGGGCGCACGCTTGTGCATCACGAACTCGAGCGTGGACATGACCTTGGCGAACTGGTCGCCCTCCGCATGCGCGCGCCCGCTCTTGAACAGCCGGTTCGCCGCCGCGTACTTCGTGAGCAGCGAGCGCATGTTGATTTTTCCGCCCGGATCGGTGACGGCGCGCGCCTCCAGCGCCTTCAGCAGCTGGAACGCCTCGTTCGCCTTGGTGAACTCATCCCACTCGTCCGGCCCGATCTTGCGATACAGCGCGCTGTCGAGCTGGTCGCGGATGTCCATCAGCGCGTGGCCCCGCGCCGTGTGCCCCGAGTTGAACGCGTCGCTGGCGCCCTTGCCCAGCCGCTGCCGCGCGGTCGTGAACTCCGTGTTGGTCAGGTGGCCCTTTTCGCCCAGGTCGCCAAAGATATTCTCGATCTCCCGGCTCACCACGCGCTCATCCGCCGCCGGAACGTACTTCATCACCCCGTTGAGCTGCGAAAGCTCGCTGGCGTCGAGTTCGATCTTGTTGCCCGCAGCCGCATACGCTGCATCAAGACGATCTCCTATCTCATTGGAAATCCTGCCGCGAACGGCTGGCGTCAGTCGCGTGGCGTTGGGCTCGCCCAGGCGGCGCATCACCATCGAAGACGCCGCCTCCTCCAGCGCCTCGTCTGACTGGCGCAGAGGTCCGCCGAACACCTTGTCCTCGTCCATGCTGAACTGCTCTCTTTTCATTGCCGCCTCAGCGTTTCCAAGGCTCGGCTCATCCGCTGCATCAAGTCCCGCGCGCCGCGCCGGCGTCAGCAAGCCCTCGCCCAACTCGGCCTCGAGCTCGTCGGCCGTCAGCATGCCCTCGAGCGGGCGACGCTGCGCAGGTCCGCCGCCGCCGGGAATCTGCGCCGCGCCAACCGAGCCCTGGCCAAACTGATCTGCCTGTGCGCCCCGCGCCGCCGCTGCGCGCCCCCTCACCCGATCAGACGCCGACTGGATGCCCTCCCGCACACGATCGGGCAATCGCCGCCCAGCAGCCGCGCCCAGCGCCGCTCCGCCGCGCGCCAACGGACCCACAGCCGGCAACAGCGACAGGACGTCCGGCGCGAGCTGCCCAATCGCCTGCGCCTGTGGGTACGCCGCACGCGCCCGGTCCCGCGCTGGCTGGTCGGTGAACTGCTCGCGAAACATGGTGGCGCCGCGCTCCACGCCCTCCTGCGCCATGCCCGGCATGACCAGGCCGGTAATAACGCATGACCCGATGACGTCGCCCATCGCGTCCAACATGCCGCCGCCGCTCTCGGTGAGCCATACGCCGACGC
>CBDURV010000082.1:0-10847 GCA_965369495.1 uncultured bacterium | reverse complement strand
TTCGCCTGCGACCACTGCGTGGACATGGAGATCCTCAACACGGGCATTCGCTACGACCACGACAACCTGCTGGCGTCGATCAAGCTCATGGCGGAGCGCGGGCTCAAGTCGGTGATCGTGATCGGCGGCGGCGAACCGACCGTCTACCCGAAGTTCGTCGAGACGATCCTGTTCATGAAGGATCTGGGGCTGCAGATTTCCGTCGTCTCCAACGGATCCGGCATGAAGAAGATCGCGCAGGTGGCGGATCGCCTGGAAGCCGGCGACTGGGTGCGCCTGAGCCTCGACTCGGCCAGCGACGATGTCTTCCAGCGCATGCACCTGCCCAAGAAGGCGATCACGCTGGACGAGATCTGCGAAGGCGTGCGCGAGGTCAAGTCGGTGCCGCGCGCGTGGAAGCTCGGCTTCAGCTTCATCGTCACGTGGAAGGGTGCGTTCATCAACGACGCCAAGATCGTCGAGAACATTCACGAGATGGTCGATGGCGCGCGTCGCGCACGCGACTACGGCTTCGACTACATCGCCTTCAAGCCGTTCCTGAATCGCGCGCCGTACAACAACGCGGAAATCGTCGATCTCAAGGAAGACGATGACGGCTTCGACGAAATCCGGCGCCGCATTCGCGCCAACGTCGAAGAGGCGAAGAAGCTCGAGACCGACACCTTCAGCATCTACGAGACGACCAACCTGAAGGTGCTCGAAAACCGCAGCTTCCGCGACTACATGGAGCAGCCGACCCACTGCCACATGCAGTTCTTCCGGCAGGTGCTGAGCCCGCTGGGCATGTACAACTGCCCCGTCTACCGCAACCAACCGCACGGCAAGGTCGGCCCCAAGGACGCCTACGCCACGCGCGAGGCCTACGACGCCACACGCACCGCGACCGGCGAACTCATCCGCAGCTTCGACGCCCACACCCAGTGCCGCGAGGTCACCTGCCTCTACAACCACGTCAACTGGTGGATGGAAGACCTAATCGAGCACCCCGAAAAGCTCGACGCCCTACAAGCCGCCCCCCCGCCCGCCGAGCCCGACTTCTTCCTGTAAAGAGGAGAGAGTGGAAAAGGGCGTAACGGGTTACCACGCAACGAGTTATGCGCGCCAGGTGCACTTCTGGGTGTGCAAACCGCGAGGAGTTCGGCGATGCGACTTGTAAGCCTCGGAATCCTGATCGGTATCGGCGTCGGCTGGATCCTGTTCGACGACGGCGCAATCTCGGCGCGACGCGACGCACGCACCAAAGCGACGGCGATCGCTGACTCCCACTCCAAGCCGGCCGCCGAAACGCACGCGTCCGCCCCCGCGCCCCCTCCCGATGCGCTCGACCCGAACACGCCGGCGTACGTCTACCCGCGGGACGTCAACGGGAAGAAGGAGTACGCGATCGACGGCACAGCGATCAAACGCCGGCCGCTGGCAGAGATCGATGCCGCAATGGCCAAGGCGCGCGCGGAAAAGAACTGGCCCGCGTTCCTGCGCGGGATCCTGCAACTCTGCCTGTTGGATAGTCCGGAAGCAGACACCCGCCTAGTCGAACTGCTCGCGGACGAAACACTCGCCATGCGCGGCGTGACGGTCGGCGACCACTTCTATGGCGCGCTGCACGACAGCCAAGTCGATGGCATCGCGCAGGCGGTGCGCGTGCGGGCGCGCATCGAACTGCAGCAGAAGAAGAACATCCCGCGCGCTGGCCTCGGGTTCCTCGGGCTTCTCGCCCGCCACGGCAACGCCGAAGACTTCGCGTGGATCGAGTCGCTCACCACCGACAACAACGGCCTTGTGCGGGCGGATCGCGCCTTCGCGCTGGCCGCCGCCAACCCGGCGGCGGCCGAGCGTATGCGGCGCCGCTACATCGAGCACGGCATCCCTCCCGCCAACGAATGGCATTACTTCGTCCGCGAGAACCCGACGATCGCGTTTGAGACGGCGGCGCAACTGATCCGCCAAGACCCAACCGACCAGACGGCCTATCGAATGTTGGGCGCGGCGACGCGAACCGAGAGCCTTCCCGATCTGCGCGCCGCGCTCGCACAACTTCCGGATGATCGCGCCCGCCTGCTCGCGATGCGTGCCGTGCAGGCGCTGCACACGCGGCGGATGGATACGACCGGCTTCGATCGCGTGCTGGATGCTCCGCGCGTCGTACTGGAGCGGGCGCTTTCGGGGCAGGTGTCCGCCGCGCACGCGAAGTATGCAATGAGCACCATCCGCTGGTGCTCCGTTGGCCAGACGCCCTCGAACATCGCCGCACTGCAGGCCACGGTCGATCGCGGCAGGCCGAAGGCGGCGGAGGCGGCGCGCACTGCGCTCAAACAGATTCGACAGCAAAACACGCAATTCGACTGGGAACCCGACCGCCGATGACTCTTGTTGCAGAATGACGGGCATGCGTTACGTCGCCATCCTGCTCGTCGCCCTCGTCGCCCACGCCGAAAAGGCGCCCATGTCCCCCGCCGCGCTCAAGAAGGTCGCGACGCAGGTCGTGGTCGGCGACGTCGTCGCCATCTACACGCGCGAGACGAAGGAGGGGCGCTGGAAATACACGCGCTACTGCGCGGAGGTCAAGGTGACTGCGGTGGAAAAGGGCACTGACGCAAAGGTCGGCGATCTGGTCTACGCACGCTACTGGCACCGTCGCTGGGTAAGCCTTGGCGTGCCGCCCCCGTCCACGAACGGCCACCGCGGCTTGCCGCAAGAGGGCGAGACGCTGCGCATCTACCTGGCGCGCAACGCCTACGACGGATTCACGAAGGACAACAACGACGGCGGCTTCAACGTCATCGGCGCGAACGGTTTCGAGCGCTTGAAGAAGCCGGACTGACGGAATTGACTCGACGTCACTCGCTCCCACGCTCCCATGTGACGCGCCGACCCAGCTCGCGGAAGCCGAGTGACTCATGCAGCGCACGCGCGGGTGCGTTGCCGACTCCCGCCTGAACCAGCACGCGTGCAGCGCCCGCGCTCTCCAGCCGAATGAGCGCCTCGCCGAGGAGCGCGCGCATGAGGCCTCGCCGCCGGTGCGCTTCGAGGCAGCCGAGCGGTTCCAGCAGGCCCGTGCGCGTGGGAAAGTCGAACCACGCATTGACGAACGCGACCATCGGGCCGTCGGAGGCACGCACGATCAGGTCGAGATCGCCGCGGTATCCGCGCAGACGCAGCATCGCCTCGTAACGGTCGCCGTCGAAGGTCAGATGCGGCTGAACCGCGCGCAGCAGCGCCGCCCGCTCCTCGACTTCGTGAATGCCGCGCAGGCAGCGAATCTCGTAGCCGTCGTGCAGCGCTGCGCGCTCGAACGGCGCGCTCCGGCGGCGCTCGAGAATCACGGCGCGCCGCTCCGTCTCGCGATAGCCGCGCGACCGCAGGAGTTGCGTGCGATGGTCGTCGTTCGCCATCGCATCGACGGTGATGGTCGGCCCCGCCGCCGCGCGCTCGCCCCACGCCAGCATCTCCTCATCGATCTCCCGACGCAGGTGGCTGCTGGCCATGTCGATCACGCCGGGACCGGGCCAGACAAAGCCGATCAGGTCGTTCGACCCGTCGAACCAGAGCCGCATCGACCCCAGCGCGCTGGCATCCGCCTGCGCCCGCCAGAAGTCGAGGTCGCCCGGCGTCAGAAAGAGCGAGCAGGTGGCATGGCGAAGATTGTCGCGCAGCAGCGCGCGCACGAGTTCGTAGTCGGCTTCGCCGCCGTAGGGTCGGGCCGTGGGCACGGCGCGAGTCTACTCGGAGCGGCAGCCTTCCGTCGCGCCATCGCAAACCGCGCAGCCTTTCATTTTGCCGAGTTCACCCGCGCGGCCGTGGCGGCGGTACTCGGCCAGCATCGCGTTGCCCTTCTTGCTCATCCGCTCGAAGGCCTTCGAGTAGCCCGCGCGTTCACTTTCGGTCACGCGCATCAGATTCAGCCGTCGCTCGACCCAACGCTTGATGAGCGCCTGCACTGCCGCGCGGCGTGTCGCGAAATCGTCGCTCGCCAGCGCCTTGCGCGTCGCGGCGTCGAGCCCCGCGCCGAAGGTGTCGTTGCGCGGCCCCTTGTAGTTCCAACTCGACCGCGTGCGGTAGACACTTAGCGCGTCGCGCGCGGGACCGCAAAGCGGGCAGCCATAGACGAAGTGCATCGCCCCGCCGAGCGCGGGATCCACCAGCACGATGCGCTCCACGTCCTTGGTGGAAACGCCATCCTCATAAAGCCCCTCAAGCACCGCGAAAAAGACGGTGCGGTGCTCAGGTGTGAACGCGTACGGGTCTTTGGGCTCGCTGGCGGGCGCGAGGGCAGCGAAGACGAGCAGCAGGGTCCCAAGTAGCAGGGTGCATGTCCAATTGCGCATGCCCCCACGCTACCGCGCGGGCCGTCTAGGCGTCGTCACGAGCGCGTAAACGGCGGCGCAGATCGGTCACGGAATGGTCCTTCGGGTCGCCCACAATGGCGATGCGGCCGCCGTGGCTTTCCACCGCCTCACGCTCCGGCAGCGTTTCCGGATCGTAGTCCGTGCCCTTGGTGTGCACCGAGGGGCGCAGGCGGTCGAGCAGTGCGGTCGGCCGCTTTTCATCGAACGCCACCACGTGATCCACCGCATCGAGCGCCGCAAGCACTTCCATCCGCTCGGCGGCCGGCACCACCGACTCCCGCTCCGGCTTCACGATCGCCATCGAGGCGTCGCTGTTGACCAGCACGACCAGCAGATCTCCCTGCGCGCGCGCTGCCGTGAGGTAGCGGATGTGCCCAACGTGCAGCAGTTCGAAGCAGCCATTGGCCGTCACGACGCGCCCACCTTCCGCACGTAGCGCGGCGAGGTGTTGGGCGAGCGCATCCTGATCGGTCCAAATCCTTCCTGCAGCCATCGTTTCGGGCGCGTCAGCATACCCGTGTGCTGGCCCAGCCGCGTATAATTCGCCGGTTCGGGAGACCCCATGACGAAGACCTCGTTAAAGCCCTACACGCCGCAAAATCACATCCGCATCGTGACCGCCGCGTCGCTCTTCGACGGCCACGATGCCGCGATCAACATCATGCGGCGCATCCTGCAGTCGTCGGGAGCCGAGGTGATCCACCTGGGCCACAACCGCTCCGTGCAGGAAATCGTCGATTGCGCCATCCAGGAGGACGCGCAGGGCATCGCGATCACCTCGTATCAGGGCGGCCACGTCGAGTACTTCAAGTACATGCACGACCTGCTCAAGAAGGCGGGCGCGGACATCCGCATCTTCGGCGGCGGCGGCGGCACCATCCTTCCGACCGAGATCGACGAACTGCACGCCTACGGCATCGACCGCATCTACTCCCCCGACGACGGGCGCATCCTCGGCCTGCAGGGCATGATCAACGACCTGCTCGAAAAGTGCGACTTCGAACACAAGCCCTCCGCCCTCGACGGCGAACTGCACGCGCTCCCGCAGCGCGACTCGAAACTCATCGCGCGCCTCGTAACCACCGCGGAAAACCACCCCAAGCTCGGCATCGAACTGGGCAGCTTCCTCAAGGAAGTCGTCAAGAATTCGCAAGTGCCCGTGCTGGGCATCACCGGCACCGGTGGATCGGGCAAGTCGTCGCTGGTGGACGAATTGGTGCGCCGCTTCCTGCTCGACTTCGACGACAAGACGATTGCCGTCGTTTCCGTGGACCCCTCCAAGCGACGCACCGGCGGCGCGCTGCTGGGCGACCGCATTCGCATGAACGCGATCGACAACCCGCGCGTCTACATGCGCTCGCTCGCCACGCGCCAGGCCAACCTCGCCCTGAGCGCGCACGTCCAGCAGGCGATCGACGTCTGCAAGGCGGCGGGCCACGACCTCGTCATCGTCGAGACCTCCGGCATCGGCCAGTCCGACACCGAAATCGTCGAGCACTGCGACGTTTCGCTCTACGTGATGACGGCGGAATACGGCGCCGCGACACAGCTCGAGAAGATCGACATGCTCGACTTCGCCGACATGATCGCGATCAACAAGTTCGACAAGCGCGGCTCGGCCGACGCGCTGCGCGACGTGCGCAAGCAGTACAAGCGCAACCATCAGCTCTTCGAGACGCCCGACGACGAACTGCCCATCTACGGCACGATCGCGTCGCAGTTCAACGACCCCGGCATGAACCTGCTCTACCGCCGGATCATCGATCTGATCGCCGAAAAGACCGGCGCGCCGCTGCGCTCCACGTTCGACATCACCGAGGACATGAGGGAGCGACGTCCGGCGATCCCCCCCGACCGCGTGCGCTACCTGGCCGAGATCGTCGAGAACTCCGAGGCGTGCGAACGCTTTATCGATGAGCAGGTCTCGCTCGCGCGCCGTCTCTACCAGTTGCGCGGCACGATCGACCTGTTGCGCGAGCGCGTGGGCGAAACCAGCTACCGCGTGGTCGACTCCGCCACGACGGTCGAGGTGATCGAGCACATCGCGGAGGAGCCCGACTTCATCCGCGAACTGATCGATCTCTACAACGAGCTGGAAGAGCGCCTGCACGCCGATTCGCGCGCGCTGCTGCTCGACTGGCCCAACATGAAAAAGCGCGTCCAGCAGGACGTGTTCAAGTACACGGTGCGCGGGCGTGTCATCGAACAGCCGCTCTACTCGACGTCGCTGTCCGGCCTGCGCATTCCCAAGATCAGCCTGCCGCAGTACGAAGACTGGGGCGACATACTGCGCTGGCTGCTGCGCGAGGGCTTTCCCGGCTTCTATCCGTTTACCGCCGGCGTGTTCCCGCTCAAGCGCTCGGGCGAGGATCCGGCGCGCATGTTCGCGGGCGAGGGCGGCCCGGAGCGCACCAACCGCCGCTTCCACTACGTCTCGCGCGGCCAACCCGCGGCGCGGCTCTCGACAGCGTTCGACTCCGTCACGCTCTATGGCGAAGACCCCGACCGCCGCCCCGACATCTACGGCAAGGTGGGCAACTCGGGCGTCTCCATCTGCACGATCGACGACGCCAAGAAGCTCTACTCGGGCTTCAACCTCGCCGACCCGAAGACTTCGGTCTCCATGACCATCAACGGTCCGGCGCCGATGTTGCTCGCGTTTTTCCTCAACGCCGCCATCGACCAGCAGTGCGAACTGCACATCCAGGAACGCGGCATCGAGAGTGAAATCGACGCCAAGATCAACGCGATCTACAAGAAGAAGGGCGTGGCGCGCCCCACCTACCAGGGCGAGCTTCCGGAGGGACACGACGGACTGGGGCTGATGCTGCTCGGCGTGGCCGGCGACGACGTGCTCGACGCGGAAACCTACCGACGCATCCGCACCGAGACGATCAAGCGCGTACGCGGCACCGTGCAGGCCGACATCCTCAAGGAGGATCAGGCGCAGAACACCTGCATCTTCTCGACCGAGTTCGCGATGCGGATGATGGGCGACATCCAGCAGGACTTCATCGACAACGACGTCCGCAACTTCTACTCCGTCTCGATTTCCGGCTATCACATCGCCGAGGCGGGCGCGAACCCGATCACGCAGCTTGCGCTGACGCTCTCCAACGGCTTTACCTACGTCGAGTACTACCTCTCGCGCGGCATGCAGATCGACGAGTTCGCGCCCAACCTGTCGTTCTTCTTCAGCAACGGCCTGGATGCGGAGTACTCCGTCATCGGCCGCGTCGCGCGACGCATCTGGGCGCGCACGATCAAGGACAAGTACCGCGGCAACGAACGCAGCCAAAAGCTCAAGTACCACATCCAGACGTCGGGCCGCTCGCTGCACGCGCAGGAAATCGCGTTCAACGACATCCGCACGACGCTGCAGGCGCTTTACGCGCTCAACGACAACTGCAACTCGCTGCACACCAACGCCTACGACGAGGCGATCACCACGCCGACCGAAGAGAGCGTGCGCCGCGCGTTGGCGATTCAGCTCGTGATCAACAAGGAGCTGGGTCTCGCCAAGAACGAGAACCCGCTGCAGGGCAGCTTCATCATCGAGGAGATGACGGATCTCGTTGAAGAGGCGGTGCTGAAGGAGTTCCGCTCCATCTCCGAACGCGGCGGCGTGCTGGGCGCGATGGAACGCATGTACCAACGCAGCAAGATCCAGGAGGAGTCGCTGCACTACGAGACGCTCAAGCACAGCGGCGAACTGCCCATCGTCGGGGTCAACACCTTCCTCGATTCGGAGGGCTCACCGACGATCATTCCCGAAGAGGTGATCCGCTCCACCGAAGAGGAAAAGGAGTACGCGGTCAAGGCGCGCGAGGCGTTCCAGGAGCGCAACCGCGATGTCACGCCCGACGCGCTCGGCGCGCTGCAACGCACCGCCGTCGAGAACGGCAACATCTTCGCGACCCTGATGGAAGTCGCGAAGACCTGCACACTCGGCGACATTACCCACGCGCTCTACGAGGTCGGCGGGCAGTACCGCCGCAACATGTAGCCTTGACCGATCCGATCGCCCCCCGCGACGCGTTCCCGCCGGTGTCACTCGACGAGTGGCGCAAGATGGCGGGTGATCTTGACGGTGCGCTCTACACGGAGGCGGACCTGCCCCCGGGCATCGCCCCCGTACGCGGTGCCGGCGGCTGGCAGACCTGGTCGCGGGCCGAGACCATTGAGCAGGCACGCGAGGAACTGGAGGGTGGCGCCGACGGCATCTGGTACGGCGGGCGCGCGGCCGAACTCGCCGCGCTGGATCTCACTGAGAAGACGGTGATCCTCGATGAGGAGCCGCTGCACGCGGTCGAATCGCGCGAGCTGTACGTGGCATGCGTCTCGTCGATCCCGTTCCACGAGGCGGGCGCGGACGCGGCCACGGAACTCGGCCACCTGTTTGCCACCGACCCGACGCCGGGCTCCTACCTGCGTCTCGCGGTCGGGCGCGACGTGTTCGAGGAGATCGCCAAGCTGCGCGCCGCACGCCTGCTCTGGAAGCGGCGCACCGGCGAGGAGCCGTTCATCCACGCCGTCTGCTCGCAGCGCACGCTCACCCGCGTCGATCCGTGGGTCAACATGATGCGCGTCACGACGCAGGCGTTCGCGGCGGCGGTCGGCGGCGCCGACGCGATCACCACCAACGCCTACGATGCGGCGGGGGCGGAGCCGGGAGACCTGGGTCGGCGCGTCGCCCGCAACACGCAGTTGATCCTGCGCGAGGAAAGCGGCCTCGGGGCGTTCGGGGACGCGGCCTTCGGCTCCTACTACGTCGAGGCACGCACGCGGGAACTCGTCGATGCCGCGGCCGCACCCGGCAAGATCGCGTGGAACGACGACGCGGTGCGTACGCGTGCGCGGCCCATTACCGGTGTCAGCGCATTCCCGTCAGTCGAGCCTCCGCTGCCCAAGCGGGCCGACGCGGGACGCCACGACGCCGACCCGTTCGAGGCGCTGCGCGACCGCGCGCTCCTCCGCGCCCCCACCGTTCGCATCGTCAAGACGGGAACGCCGCGCGAACACGGTGCCGCAGTCGCCTTTGCGCGCAACCTCTTCCTCGCCGGCGGATTCTCGATCGTCGAGGAGGACGCGCCCACCGTCTGCGTCTGCGGGCCCGGGACACTCGAAGGCGCGATCGTCATCGAGTCGCTCATGGAGAAGGAGTTCGACGCCGTGGAGTTCCTCTCCGCGCGGCTCGGCGAGGTGGGAGCATGAGCCTGCCCGGCTTCCCCCCGTTCACGCGCGGTCCCTACCCCACTATGTACGTGCAACGTCCTTGGACGATCCGTCAGTACGCGGGGTTCTCGACCGCCGAGGACTCGAACGCCTTCTACCGCCGCAACCTCGCCGCGGGCCAGAAGGGTCTGTCGGTCGCCTTCGACCTCGCCACCCACCGCGGCTACGACAGCGACCACCCGCGCGTGCCCGGCGATGTCGGCATGGCGGGCGTGGCGATCGATTCGATCGCGGACATGCGCATCCTGTTCGACGGCATTCCCCTCGATCGCGTGAGTGTCTCGATGACGATGAACGGCGCGGTGTTGCCGATTCTCGCGCTCTACATCCTTGCGGCCGAGGAGCAGGGTGTCGCGCCCGAACAACTCGCCGGCACGATCCAGAACGACGTGCTCAAGGAGTTCATGGTACGCAACACGTACATCTACCCGCCGCGGGCGTCGATGCGCATCGTGGCGGACGTGTTCGCCTACACGTCGCAGCACATGCCGAAGTTCAATTCGATTTCGGTGTCCGGCTATCACATGCAGGAGGCGGGCGCGACGCTCGACCTCGAACTCGCCTACACGCTGGCCGACGGCCTCGAGTACGTGCGCACCGGCATCGCGGCGGGCCTCGACATCGACGCCTTCGCGCCGCGCATTTCGTTCTTCTTCGCGACCGGCATGGAGTTTTTCCGCGAGGTCGCCAAGCTGCGCGCGGCGCGACGGCTCTGGGCGCGACTCATGCTGCCCTTCGCGCCCAAGAACCAGAAGTCGCTCATGCTGCGCACGCATTGCCAGACGAGTGGCTGGTCGCTGGCGGCGCAGGACGTCTACAACAACGTCGTCCGCACCTGCGTCGAAGCGATGGCGGCGACGCAGGGCGGCACGCAGTCGCTGCACACCAATTCGCTCGATGAGGCGCTGGCACTGCCGACGGATTTTAGCGCGCGCATTGCCCGCAACACGCAGATCCAACTGCAGCAGGAGTCGGGCACAACGAGCCCGGTCGATCCCTGGGGCGGCAGCAAGGTGGTCGAGTCGCTCACCGACGAACTCGAAGAGCAGGCCATCGCGCACATTCGCGAGATCGAGGATCTGGGCGGCATGACCAAGGCGATTGAGGCGGGCGTGCCGAAGTTGCGCATCGAGGAGGCGGCGGCGCGCACGCAGGCACGCATCGATTCGGGCCGGCAGACGATCGTCGGTGTGAACCGTTGGCGCCCGCAGAGCGAAGAGCCCGTCCCGGTGCTGTCGGTGGACAACGAGAAGGTGCGCGCGTCGC
>CBDURV010000081.1:0-10850 GCA_965369495.1 uncultured bacterium | reverse complement strand
CGCGGAAGAACGCGAAGCACTGCATCGGGGGCAGACGGTGGCGTTCCTGGGAATCGGCAGCGGCCTGAACTGCCTCATGCTGGGGTTCGACTGGTGAGCGAGATTTATCCGTTCGAGTCCCACTACTTCGAGCGCGACGGCATTCGCCTGCACTACCTCGACGAAGGTGCGGGCGAACCCGTGGTCATGGTGCACGGCAACCCGACCTGGTCGTTCTACTACCGGCGTTGGGTCACGGCACTCAAGGATCGCTATCGAGTGATCGTGCCCGACCACATCGGCTGCGGCCTTTCGGACAAACCCGGCGACGACCGCTACCCCTACCGTCTCGAACGCCGTGCCGCGGACCTCGAAGCACTGCTCGACTCGCTCGATGTTCGCGGCAACATCACGCTGGTCGCGCACGACTGGGGCGGCATGATCGCCATGCACTACGCGGTGAGCCATCCCGACCGCGTGCGCCGCATTATCCTGCTCAACACCGCGGCGTTTCACCTGCCCGCCAACAAGTCCATTCCGATGTCGTTGCGCCTCGCGCGCAGCCCGATCGGGGCATTGCTGGTGCGCGGCATGAACCTGTTCAGCCTCGGACTGCTCGCGGGCGGAATCAAACGCCGCCGCCTCAGTCCGGAAGAGCGCGCGGGTTATCTGCGACCGTACGACAGCTGGCAAAACCGCATCGCCGTGCATCGCTTCGTGCAGGACATTCCGCTCAAGCCGGGCGACCCCTCCTACGCCACGGTGAGCAAGGTGCAGGACGGCCTCGAGCGGTTGCGCGACATTCCCGTGCTCCTGTTCTGGGGCATGAAGGACTTCGTGTTCGACGCGGACTTCCTTGCCGAATGGGATCGCCTGCTCCCCCACGCGCGCGTCGTTCGCTTCGAGGATGCCGGGCACCTGGTGCTGGAGGATGCGTTCGACGAGATCCGCGAGACCTCCGACGAATTCCTCGCGACCACATGAACATCGCCGGTCATCTCCCCAGAATGGCGGCGAGCCAGCCCGAGATGCTGGCGGTAGCCAGCGCGGATGGACGCGGCGGTTTTCGGCGTTGGAGCTTCGCGCGCCTCGAACAGGAGAGCAACGCGATCGCGCACGGTCTCGAAGCGCGTGGAATTCGCCGCGGGGTACGCACAGTCCTGATGGTGCCGCCGGGCCCGGAGATGTTCGCGATTACGTTCGCGCTGTTCAAGGTCGGCGCCATCCCTGTGCTGGTCGATCCGGGCATGGGCATCAAGAAGCTCGGCGTCTGTCTCGACGAAGCGGTTCCGGAAGCGTTCATCGGCATCCCGAAGGCGCACGTCGCGCGGCTGTTGTTCGGTTGGGGGCGCAAGACGATCCGCAAGCCGGTCACCGTCGGCCCCCGTCTCTTTTGGGGCGGCACGACGCTGCACGGCCTCGTCAGGGGCATGGATGCCAGGGGTCCGCGCGCGCCGGAGGACCTTGAGCCTGACGAACAGTGCGCGGTCTTGTTCACCAGCGGATCGACGGGCGTGCCCAAGGGGGCCGTCTACACGCACGGAATCTTCGAGGCGCAGGTCACGCTCCTTAAAGACACCTACGGCATCGAACCGGGCGAGGTCGATCTCGCGACGTTTCCGCTGTTCGCGCTGTTCGATGCGGCGCTGGGCATGAGCGCGGTTGTTCCCGAAATGGACGCGACGCGCCCCGCGCAGGCCGACCCGCAAAAGATCCTGCACGCGATCGAGACGTTCGACGTCACGAACATGTTCGCGTCACCCGCGCTCCTGCATCGGCTCGCGAACTACGGCGAGCAGCACGGCATCAAGCTGCCGACAATCCGGCGCGCCATCAGTGCGGGTGCGCCTGCATCGCCGCCGGTGCTCGCCCGCTTCCAGGCGATGCTCGGCGACGGCGTCGAGATCCACACGCCCTACGGAGCGACCGAGTCGCTGCCGGTGTCGTCGATCGGAAGCCGCGAGATTCTCCAGGAAACCGCGGCCGCCACGGCGGAGGGTCGTGGCGTCTGCGTTGGGCGACCGGTGCGCGGCATGTCCGTTGCGATCATTCCGATTCGCGACGATGCGATCGCAAGCTGGTCCGACACGGATACGCTCCCCCCGGGCGAAATTGGCGAGATCACCGCCAGTGGTCCTGTGGTGACGCAGGCGTACGACAACCGGCCGGAGGCGACCGCGATGGCCAAGATCCGGGCCGAAGACGGCACGATCCATCACCGCATGGGCGACGTCGGCTATCTCGACGATGCGGCGCGCATTTGGTTTTGCGGACGCAAGGCGCACCGTGTCGAGACCGAGCACGGAACGATGTTCACGGCCGCTTGCGAGGGGCTGTTCAATAGCCACCCCGGCGTCTATCGCTCTGCGCTGGTTGGCGTGGGGACGGAACCCGTCCTGTGTGTCGAGCTTGAAAAGGACTGCACGATGGACCGCGATGCCGTGCGAAACGAGCTACTCGCGCTCGGCCAGACGCAGCCCGACACCGCGCGCATCAAGACCATCCTGTTCCATTCCGCGTTCCCGGTGGACATCCGGCACAACGCGAAGATCTTCCGGGAGAAGCTCGCCGTTTGGGCGACGGAACAGCTGCGATGAAAGCTCTCGTAACGGGCGGTGGCGGTTTTCTGGGTCGTGCGATCGTGGATCGACTGCTCGCGCGCGGTGATTCCGTACGCAGCTTTTCACGCGGCGCGTACCCGGAACTCGAAGCGCTCGGTGTCGAGGTGCTACGTGGTGACCTTGCGGACACCGAGGCGGTTCGCGCCGCGGCGCGCGGCTGCGACATCGTCTTTCACGTCGCCGCCAAGGCGGGCGTGTGGGGTCGGGCGGCGGATTACGAACGCACCAACGTGCTTGGCACGAACAACGTGCTGCTCGCGTGCCGTGCCCATGGCATCCCGAGGCTTGTGTACACCTCCTCGCCGAGTGTCACGTTCCACGGCGTGGATCAGGAAGGGACCGACGAGCGCGAGGCGTATCCGCAGTCGTTCCTCTGCCACTACGCCCGGACCAAGGCAATCGCGGAGCACTGGGTGCTGCAGGCGAACTCGGCGGACCTTGCCACGGTGTCGCTGCGCCCCCACCTCATCTGGGGCCCCGGCGATCCGCATCTCGTCCCGCGTATCCTGCAGCGGGCGCGCGCTGGGCGGCTACGGCTGTTGGATGGCGGAGACAAGCTGGTCGATTCGGTCTTCATCGACAACGCCGCGGACGCGCATCTGCTCGCCGCAGACGCCAGGGTTGCCGGCCGCGCCTACTACGTGACACAGGGCGTCCCGATTCCGATGCGCGAACTGATCGGACGCATTCTCAAGGCGGCCGGACTGCCCCGCGAAACGCGAAGCGTGTCGTCGAGTGTCGCCTATGCGGCCGGCGCGGTTCTGGAAACGCTGTTTCGCATGGTCGGCGCAAAGAACGAACCGCCGATGACGCGCTTCGTCGCGCGACAGCTGTCGACGGCGCACTGGTTCGACACGACGGCGGCGCGCGAGGATCTCGGATACGATCCCGCCGTGAGTTTGGACGAAGGAATGGAACGGCTCGCCACGTGGCTGCGCACGAACCCGAGCGTCTGACCGAGGCCGGCGGCGTGACCGTCTGGCAAGTCTGCGGGCTGGCGGATGCGCCCATGCTCGAGCATTGCCGCAAGTTCCTGTCGTCGGACGAACTCAAGCGGGCCGATCGCTTCGCCGTCGATCCGCCGCACCAGCAGTTCGTCGTGGCGCGCGCCACGCTGCGTGTGTTGCTGGGCGAGACGCTGCAGGCCGATCCGCTAACCCTCGAGTTCAACATCGGCCAGTTCGGCAAGCCGTCGCTGAAACACCACGACATCGAGTTCAACGTCTCGCACAGCGGCGACGTCGTGCTCGTTGCCATCGGGCAGCAGCAACCGCTCGGCGTAGACGTCGAGGCCGAAAAAACGCACCGCGATTTCCTGCGCTTGGCCCTGCGCTTCTTCGCGCCCGGCGAAGTCGAGCGCCTGAAGAGCGTTTCGGAGTCGGAGCGCGCGGCCGCGTTCTATCGCTGCTGGACCCGCAAGGAAGCGTATCTAAAGGCGCGCGGAACCGGCATCACACTCGGACTGGACACGTTCGAAGTCGCGTTCTTGCCCGACGAACCCGAAGCGGTCGTCCGAACCCCGCCGGATGACTCCCCCCAAAACTGGAACGTGTACACGATCGACTCCGCGCCCGGCCATGCTGCCGCGCTAATCGTTGCGCGGTAGCGCTCGATTCATCGGGTCGTTTCGGAGCGAGACACCGCGTTTTCGATGACCGTACGGGCGTTGCCGCCGCTTCCGATGATCTAGGTGGATGTTGTGCCGTACCTCTACCCTCGTCGTGTTCACCCTTGCGTTCCTACCGGTAGCCGGCTGTGCCGCATCGAGTTCGACCACAACGATCGACGCGTACTACGCGCATTCCGACATGGCGCCACTCGCCGCAGGCGGGACCGCGGAAGCCTTCCCGATGCGGGAGTATGTGCAGCCTAAGGCGTCCGCCGTTGCTCTACGCGAATTCGCCATCCCCGAGACGGATCGCACGGATGAGGAGAACGCACAGAAAGCGAACGCCACCGAGCCGGTGCAGGCCTCCGCGCCCCCCGAGCCCCCCCCTTCTCAGCGCGCACGCGCCCTACGCGAGCTTCCCGAGAACGTTCGTCGCCATGTCCCGAGATTGAAGCTGGACCGATTCCAAAACGTGCGTGGACAGACGCGGACGGCGCTCTACGCACGAATCGAATCGAACACCGCCGTCGAGGACAAGGTCGGGTTGCTCGTGGCGATCCTGGCGGCGGACGGCGAGCAAGACGTGATCATCCTGCACACGGGTGGCCTGCTTGCCTGGTCGTGCGAAGGGACCGCCTGGGTGCGCTCGGAGATCGTGCGGAATCCGGACCGCTCCCTCGACGCCGTCGAGCGGGGCATGCGTCACTTCGCCACGCGCCTGCGCATGGGGCAGCTGCCCAGCGACGCGCAACTCTGGATGCGAACCCGGTAGGCTGGGGTCCAGCACAGGGCGGCGCGTTCGGGCATCGATGTCCGTAACACCATGTTGGGCGCGGACGATGGCGGGTCACGCTAGGTAGATCCACGACCAGCGACTGCGGCAGCCGTGCCGCAAAGGGCGGCCATAACTGCCTGCGCGGCAACCACCTACGGGAATTTGGTGGCGAAGTATCTTCGGGTTGCGGGCTACGATGCGCGGCGAGAATGGGTTTAGCGGACTTCTTCTTTCCGGACGAACCGCGGGCGCTGCCGGGGCGGCGTTGGCTGAAGATCGCGTTGCGCGCGCTGCACGTCGTGTTCGCGTGCGGCTTCCTGGGTTCGTTCGTTTTCGAGAGCGGACTGGCCGCGCGCCCGCCCTGGACCACCGGCGTCGTCGCGTCCGGGATGGTGCTGTTGCTGCTGGATCTCCACGAAAGCGCGGCGGTGCTGCTCCAGGTGCGCGGTCTCGTCGTGGCGTTCAAGATCGCGCTGCTGATCGCGCTACCGTGGCTCGGCAGTGCAGCACAGCTTGGCGCCGTGATCGCCATCGTCGCCATCTCGGTGCTATCCAGCCACGCGCCGGGCAAGGTGCGATACTACCTCGTCGTGGGCCGCGGAAGAATCCGGGGCAGCGACTCCATGGGCTAGCGTTCGCGCTGCAAGGAGACCTGAGTATGTCCCGATCGATCATTCCCGCCGCGGTGCACCAGCCCGGCGACCAGCTGCACGGCTTCGTGATCGATTCCGTAACGGAGCTTCCCGACATCAAGGCGCGCGCCTACCGGGCGCATCACATCGCCACCGGCGCCGACCTGCTCGCGGTCCATGCGAATGACGAAGAGAACCTCTTCTCCGTCGGCTTTCGCACGCCGCCTCCGGATTCGGCCGGCGTCGCGCACATCCTCGAACACAGTGTGCTGGCGGGCAGCATCAAGTACCCCCTCAAAGACGCCTTCAACGAGCTGAGCAAGCGCACGCTGAATACGTTTCTCAACGCGGTCACTTGGCCGGACCGCACGCTCTATCCGATCTGCTCGGCCGTGCACACCGACTACTTCAACCTCGCCGCCGTCTACTGCGACCTCGTTCTCCATCCGCTGATCACCGAAGCCACGTTCCGTCAGGAGGGTCACCACCTGGAGCTGGAGGATCTCGACGACAGATCCAGTCCGCTCAAAGTCACGGGCGTCGTCTACAACGAGATGCGCGGCGCCTATTCGACACCGGAAAGGGTCGTCGGCAGCGCTCTGAGCGCGGAACTGCTGCCCGACACGCCCTACCACTTCGACAGCGGCGGCGACCCGGAAGCAATCCCCGAGCTCACCTACCGGGACTTCGTCGATTTCCACCGCACCTACTACGCGCCGAGCAACGCGCGCTTCATGGTCTACGGCGACGTCCCGCTGCGCGAAAACCTCGCGTTCCTCGAAGGCGTACTCGCCCCCTTCGAGCGCACGGAGGTGGATTCCGAACTCCCCCTTCAGCCGGCGTGGCAGGAACCCCGCACGCGCGAGATGTCATACCCCGTGGGACGCACCGACGCACTGGAGCGCAGGACGTTCGTCACTCTCAGTTGGATGGGCCCGGAAACCGTGGAACCGATCCAGACGCTTCTACTCGAAGTGATGGCGGGTGCCCTCTACGGAACCGCGGCGGGGCCGCTGCGCAAGGCGCTGATCGATTCCGGGCTGGGCAAGGATGTCTTTCCCAACCACGCCTACGAGACGCACCGGCGGATGGGCGTCTGCACGGTCGGACTGCGCGGTTCCGACCCGGACAAGGCCGACGCGATCGAGGAGCTGATTCTCGCCGTGCTGACGCGCGTGGCCGACGAGGGGATTGAGCGCGACCTGATCGAAGCGAGCTTCCACGAACTGGAGTTCTACGGCCGCGAGATCGTCCCGCCCTTCCCCACGATGCTCATGAACCGCGCCATCAACTCGTGGTACTTCGGCGGCGATCCTACCGACGGCTTGCGTTTCGTGTCGCTGCTCGACGAGGCGCGCGCCCGCTGGGAAAAACAGCCGCGTCTCTTCGAGGAGCTGATCCGCACTGTGCTGCTCGACAACCCGCACCGCCTGCGGCTGGTCTGCCGGCCCAGCAACACGCTTGCGGCCGAGCGCGAGCAGGCGCACGTCGACAAGCTTCGCGCACGCAAGCAGGCGATGTCAACCGAGGAGATCGACGAGGTCGTGCGCGCGGCGCGCGAACTCCAGAGTGAGCAGCAAACGCCCGACTCGCCCGAGGCGATTGCGTCACTTCCGCGCCTCGACGTGAGCGACATTCCCGCCGAGCCCCGCACCATCGCAAGCCGCGACGATCGCATGGCGGACGTTTCGGTGTTCGAGCACGAGGTCTTCTCGAATGGCGTCGGGTACGTGGGACTCGCATTCGATGTGCGCGACCTGACCGAGGACGAGACGCTCTGGTTGCCGCTGCTTGGGCGCGCCACGGTCGGCATGGGCGCGGGCGGCCGGGGCTACGAGGAGATGGCCACCCGCATCGCGCGCCACACCGGCGGCATCGCGACGAGTCAAACTGCGGGAACTCACTTCCGCGAGGGCAGCGTCTTCGAACAGCTTTGTGTGGACGGGAGAGCGCTCGCTCGCAACGCATCCGAACTGTTCGGCATCATGAGCGACGTGCTGTGCGCGCCGGAAGCCGACGACCACAAGCGACTCGCCGATCTCGTGCGCGAGCTGGGAAGCCGGCGACAGAGCGCCATCGTCCCGCGCGGTCACCTCTTCGCGATGCGGCGCGCGGCGGCCTCGCTCGGTCGCACTCAAAGGCGCGCGGAACAGTGGGAGGGGGCGACACAGGTCCGCTTTCTCAACGATCTCATGCGTGCCGAAGACGCGGCCGCCGCTGCCGTGCGCAGCGCCGACCTGCAGCGCCGCATCTTCACCCGATCGCGCGTCGTCATGGACCTGGCAGGCGATCCGGAGGTGCTCGATGCACTACGGCCGTTGGCCGCGGAGTTCCTCGCCTCGCTCCCGGCAGGTGATCCGGTCACGCCCGACGCGCACGAGGAGATCGACATGGGTTCGGCCACGGGAGTGGTCATTCCCGCCGAAGTGAACTACGTCGGGCAGGTGGTTCCCGTGCCGGGCATGATCGCCGACGAGGCGCCCGCCCTCGACCTCATGGCAAACGTGCTCCGCAACGACTTCCTCTATCAGAAGTTGCGCGTCCAAGGCGGCGCCTATGGCGGAATGGGCTCCTACGTTGCGAACGACGGGATGTTGGCCCTGCTCAGCTACCGCGACCCGCATCTCGCAGAAACATTCGGTGTCTACGCGGAGGCAGCCGACTACCTGCGCGAACATCTGACCGATGCGGCAGTGGACGAAAGTCGTATCGGCGCGATCGCATCGTTTGATCGCATCCTGGCACCCGCCGGACAGCTTGCCGCCGCCCGCGGACGGCGCAAGCGAGGCGTGACCGACGAAGACCGCAAGCGCTACCAGGCGGGGCTGCTCACCGTGGACGCCGCGCGAATCCGTGAAGTGGCACTCCCCCACCTTGAGGCGGGCCTCGCCGATGCACCGCGCGCCGCCTTCGGCAGTCGTGAGCGGCTCGAACAGGCCAATGGGACGCTCGCCGCGAAACTCGAGCTCTTCACGCTGGGCGACTGAACTATTCTGACGCGGAAGGAGAGAGAACATGCGAGCGACGTACCTCGTATTCGGAATCCTCGTGCTTGCGGTCGCCGCCATCGGTGAAGAAGAGCAGGATCGCGCGAAGAAAATCGCGGCGCTCGAGAAGCAGAATCTGCTCCTCAAGAGACGCGTCGCGGAACTCGAGAGCCAGCTCGACGAGCTGTTCGCCATCAAGGTCACCGAGAAGCACACCGTCCGCCACTCGATGCCCTTTGACGGGGAGCGGCTACCGGCGCATCTGAAGGGGATCGACCTTCCGGAGACGGCCAGCAAGTACCAGGTCAGGGAGTACGTCGCGAAGATCCTCCGGGCCGCCGTCCGACACAGGGGAGGCTACGGTGCCGCGGATCCGGAAGTCGGGCTGCTCAAACTGGTCGGTTCCGCTCATGTCGATGTGTTGCTCGAGCCGCTCTTGTACAGCGATGTTCCCAATGCGGACATCTACCTGATCGAGGCACTCAAGACCCTCGTCGGGCAGCAGCACCAACAGCTTGTGCTCAAGACTCTGCCCCTCGTGCGTGACCTCGTGCAGGTGGTTGTCTTGCGCGGGTGGACGAAACACGCCGCGCCGACCCTGCTCAACGCGTTGGCGGACCGCGACTCATGGACGCTTCCCAACCCGGGACTTCCCACGGAGTGGATCGAAGCCGTCGCGAAACTCGAGCGCCCGGAGAGCTATGAAGACCTGAAGACCTTCTTCTACTACGGCACCAACCGCTATCACACCTGGAAGGCTATCCGGCATCTGCCCGGAATCGACCTCAAGGCGCAAGTCGATGGGTTGTGGAAATGGGCCAAGGGGCTGGACGACGCATGGCAGCGGATCAGCGTTGCTGCGGTCGCCGCCCATTGCGGCCATCTGGATGCGCTCGAACTGCTCTTCGAGGATCCCCGCGGTTGGCCCGAGTGGGAGGTAATCGAAGCCGTGACGCCCTACCGCGGTGAACGGAACAACGCCGAGCATGCGAAGCAGTGGTTCAAGACCCACAAGAGCCGCCTCAAGTTCGACGCCGCGCAGGGGAAGTACAACGTGTTGCCCGAGGGCAAACAGAACGACTAACTCGTCTTGCGTCGCTGGGACGCGCTACGCCGGCCGCGCGGTTCCGACGTAGGTTGCGTCGCCGAAGCCGAGGATCGGATAGAAGATGAATCCTAGGAAGACCAATCCGAGCCCGAACCCGGCACCCTTGCCGAACGCCGTCGCGATTTCCATGGCCACGATGATCGCGATGATGATGTTCACAAGCGGGATGAACATGAGGATCAACCACCAACCGGGACGTCCGGCAATCTTCAGCAGAAAGTAGAGATTGAGAATCGGAATCAAGACGGCCCACCCGGGCTGACCCGCCTTCGTAAAGACCTTCCACATGCCGGCAACGACCAACACGATGAAGGCCAAGGCAACCAGGGAAGCGAGCGCATCGCCCTCGGCCAACAGCAACAAGATTCCAGTTCCGTACATTCGTAGGTTCTCCCAACCCGCGCAGACATCGAATCCAGTACCGATCGCGCAAGCGCAATTACAGCAAACGAACACGACACTCGCGCCTAGGCGCTGGTGTTGCGGATCCGATCGAGGCCGTCGAGGACCAGGTCCAGGCCGAACTCGAACTCGGCTACGCCGTCGTGCTTTGCGCCCATCACAAGCTCGGTGAGTTCGACCAGGTAGGGGTAGTCGTCGGCGGAAATCTGCGGGCGATAGGCCGCCGCCACATCCGCGTACTCGTCCGGCTCGAACGGGAAGTTCAACTCCTGCAGCGTGAACCCGTAGATGTAACTGTCCATCGCATTCCATGCGCGATCGACCAGCGCGTACGAAAATCCCGCTTCGCGCAACGCGCCAAGAGTCGAATCGACGTAGCGCAGCATCGCGGGACCGACGTTGACGCGCGACACGATCAGGCTGCTCGCCCACGCATGGCGCACCAGAACCTCATGGGCCGAAATCGCACGCCGACGCATGGCCGTCTTCCAGTCGGCTCCCTCGGCCGGCAGCTCGATCTCCGCCACGACGAGATCGACCATGCCGTCGAGAATCTCGTCCTTGTTGGCCACGTGGTTGTAGAGCGACATCGCCTCGACCCCGAGCCGCTGACCCAGCTTGCGCATGCTGAGCGACTCGATTCCGCTCTCATCGGCCAGCGCAATCGCGGCGCGCAGTACGCGTTCCTTGCTGAGGGGGGGTCGGGGTTCTTCAGTCATTGCTTAAGCCAATCCTTG
>CBDURV010000080.1:0-10958 GCA_965369495.1 uncultured bacterium | reverse complement strand
ATCGCGGCTCAGGCGACCTACATCGCGCACGACGCACACGCTCCGCTTGGTGCGCAGCGGTGCGTCGATCGGGTGTGGGAAGCCGTTGATTCGCTACGGGAGTTCCCCCGACGCGCACGGCGCGCGGAGGAAGACAAGTACGTGGACTACGAGGTTCGCGAACTCGTTGTCGGCACCCACCTCATCCTGTTCCGGATCGACGACGAGCGCGAAACCGTGTTCGTGATTGGGCTTCGTCACGGTCACCGCCTGCCGCGCCCCGGTGACTTGCCCACGGGTCCAGACAGCACCGTCGAGTAGCAACGGGATCCCGTCACGTCGCCGCGCGTGCCCAGCCCCAGAACGGCTAGCCCCAGAAGATGCCGGTCACATCCTCGTCGAGGGCGTCGAGCATCACCTGGAACCGCGGGCTGGGGGACGCCGGCGTGAACTCATGCCAGCGTCCATTCCGATCCGAGCAATCGAGGAACCACAGGCGCGCCGTCGTGTCGTAGCGGAAGCGGGCAATCGGGCTCGATGTCCACTCGCTCGGGTCCCGAAAGTACGGTCGGCGTTCGATGACAGTCACGCTGTTCCCGCGCCACCGGTACTGCAGCGCGAGCTTGTCCCGAATGTGCAGCGGCACGCGCCGGTCGAAGTAATCATCGAGAGTCGATGAGACCTGTGCCTTGAGTTCCGGGTCTTGCATGGCGTGTCAGCTTCAGTCCTGCCGTTGCATCGACAACCTACCAAGCACAACCGCCCCACGCTCCATCTCTCGAATCCGGCCACCATGCACGTCGTCGTCTACCTACTGACGCTCGTCCGAGTCCGGAAGGACCGCCGAGCCAAGTACCGAGGGGGAGGGCGCGCGCCAAGCGCCCCCACAAGCCGACGTGAGCGCAACACACCAGGTGTGTTGCCGAACCAGACGCTTCGCGCGTCCAATCAGGGCAGGCCCGCCGCACGCGGAACGACCCTTTGCCAGGGGTCCCTTTTCAACCCGCCGCAGGGGTCCCTTTTTCTCTTGCCGCTCCCATCAAGTCGTCCGCGTGGTCCGTGTAGTCCGCCTAGTACCAGAACTTACACATCAGATGCAAATCGCAATAAGCGACCGATGGCGCAGACCGCCGTCCTCGGCGAGCGGCGGAAATGTCAAGGATTGCCAATCCCTGACAGTCGGATAAAATGCCTACATGAACGTCAACCTCACCCCGGAGCTTGAGCGCCTCATCCAGGACAAGGTTGCATCGGGCCTCTACAACAACCAGAGTGAGGTCGTGCGGGAGGCGCTCCGGCTACTCGAAGAGCAGGATCGCCTGCGGGAGTTGCACGTGGCGAAGCTCCGTGCGGCACTCGCCAAAGGCCTCGAACAGGCGGACCGCGCCGAGACCCTCGACGGAGATGAAGTGGTAAGGGAGATGCGGGAGTTCCTTCGCGAGCGGCGACGCGCACGGAAGAGCAAGTGAGTGGGCGGCTACCGACTCACGCCGAAGGCGCGCGACGGCCTCCACGACATCCTCGGATACGTCGACAGCCAATTCGGCGGCTCAGTAGTTGATCAGGTCCTCGACCGGCTGGTCGGCGCGTTCGAGCTCCTCGCCGGTAACCCGGGAGCGGGACACCGGCGCGAGGATCTCACACAAGATGATCGCATCCGGTTCTGGTCCGTCGGTCCAACACTGATCGCCTACCGCGCCGCCTCGAGTGGCGCGATCGAGATCCTGATCGTTGAGCGGGGAGAAAGGGACTGGGAGAGACTTCTTGATGAGGAGGATCTCTGAAACTGAGTCGACCCGGCCGTGACGCGCCTTCACATCTCGCACCAGCAAAGTACCGAGGGGGAGGGCGCGCGCCAGGCACCTCCACAAGCCGACGTGAGCGCAACACACCATGTGTGTTGCCGAACCAGATGCTTCGCGCGTCCAATCAGGGCAGGCCCGCCGCAACCGGACGACCCGGGCAGTGGATCCCTACCCTGTTTCAGCCCCCAATCAGCTGTGGGCTCCGGAAACTCTGGCCGCCTCTTTCCGGAAATTCTGGCCGGTTCATCATTCGCGATTTGAACTCCGGCGCGGCGCTGCTCCGAGAGATCGGGTGGGGGCGGCGTCCATATCAGTACCAACGACTTACGGCGACAAGTCGTCCGTATGGTCCGTGTGGTCCGCCTAGTACCGGAATTTGCAGATCCGATGCACATAGGGCGACGACCCGATGAGCGGGCAGATCCAGCGGCCCAGCGACCGAACGCGCAGTGCTGGCCAGTCGGTCCTGGAAGCGTGTTAGGAACTCTGGTTGGGAAGCCCCCAGAGCTGCCAAGCAGCCCAGTACAGCGGCTGCGCCCAACGCTGTGGCGCACGCACGTGCGCTACCGTCGGATTATCGCGCCTGGGCAATCCCCTCACGCCGTGAATACTCAGATTAATCGCGGCAGATTGAGCGATACTACGAACATGATGCATTGGCGGCTGCTTCCCCTTCTGGTTGTTTCATTGGTATGCGCCGTGGCCTGCGGCAAGGCGGAACCGTCGCCGGCTGCAAGTGGGACGATTCCCACTGGATCGACTCCGACTGGGACCGAACCGGCGAAGACGCAAGCGAGCACGCTTTCGATCACGTCGAGTCCGGACGGCGAGGCACTCGTCGATGGCAAGGTTGTCGGCACCACACCCATCGAGAATCTGGCCGCCGAACCGGGCGAGCGTGCGATCACGATCCGACGCAAGGGTTTCACCGAGTGGACACAGACAGTGTCGGTGGGTCCCGGTGATACATCCGCCGTCGCGGCGAACCTCGTCATTGCCGACCCGACCGACCCCGAAGCGCTCGCCGCGATGGCAGCGTCTCTCGAGATCGAGCCGGTCGAAGTTGAAGCCGAGGAGACGCTGCGAAGCGCCGGCGCCAAGAAGGCCGTGATACCGGTCTTCCCGCGCGGCGACATGCGGACGTCGGACCTCGACCAGTTCCGCATCGACGTCACCGAAGAGTTCGAGCCGAGCGGCAAGCTGGAGTTCCGGATCGGCAAGAAGGTCGTCCACAGCGAAGTGTTCGACCCGGAGTCCTTCGCGACGACGCGCCCGTTCCCCGACACGGTAGTGGCGGCGATGACGCCCGGCAAGACGGTCACTTGGGGCTACTACCCCGAAAAGGGCAAGCCGGTCGTCACCAAGTTCAAAATCCAGAAGCGCAATCGACAGCTCGAGAGACGTCTCGAGAAGCTCGAGAAGCGAATGGAAGGTCAGTCGGAACTCGTGCGCGACCAGATGATGGCGCAGCTCTGGCTGAACAAGCGGCTCTACTACGCCGCGTACCGCGGTGCGGCTTCGGTCGTGAACCGGGCGGAGCACGCGCCGCAGTCGCTGACGATCATGCAGTGCGCGCTGCGCAGGATGAAGCTCGAAGGTAGCGCGGCCTGGACGGAAATCGAAGACAAGGTCTCGCGATTGCCCAGCCGCTTCCGTCTACCCCTACCCACGCGATAGCTCGGCCCGTGGTCTTGATTGCCAGAGCGCTCCTGTGCGTCCTCTTCGCGGGAGGCGTCGCTTTGGCGGACAAGGTGACGGATGCCGCGGACAAGGTCGCTGCGGCCGTGAAAGCCAAGCAGCCGCTCGCGGCCTTGGCCGCCGTCGATGATCCCGATCCGTGGCGCGTGGCCGACGAACTCTGCCGGCGCGGCGCGGTCGATGCGGCCTTGGCATACGCCAAGGCGGCGCAGCGGCCCGGCATGGAAAAGCTGGCCGCCTATGTCGCGGGTGCGGCCCAACGCAAGGATGAGCCCGGCGCGAGGGAGGCGCTGGCCGCCTACCGCCGCGCGGTGGACGGAAAGAAGAGCCCTGCGGAGCAGCTCGCCACGCTTGCCAAGGTGGCGGCCGACCGTGAGGACGTCACCTCGGCGTTGGTTCACTACCAGCGCGCGTGGGGCCATCTCGATACGCAGGATCTGGTGAAGGCCACCGCTTCGTGGCGACGTTCGGCAGAGCTCGCAAAGGAGTTGGGTTGGCTGACGCTCGCAGAGGAAGCGCTCAACTTCGCCACGAACTACTCGCTCCAGACCGGCGACCTCACTGGGGCGCTGGCGTGCGCCGAGGCGCAACTCGAGCTGAGTACGCAGTTGCGCCACATCCGGATGGCGGTCTTCGCGCGCAACGGAATCGGCATCTGCTACCGGCAACGCGGCGACTTCGCCCTCGCGCTTGAGTACTTCACTAAGGCGTTGGCCGACGCGCGCAAGGCGGACATGAAGTTGTTCGCGGCCAAGATCCAGCTCAACCTCGTCTTCGTGCTCGCGCAGCGCGGCGACTACGCGGGCGCCATCAAGATCGGCAAGCAAGCGCATGCGGTCTTCGACGCAGCCGGTGACGTGACGCACACCGCGATGATCCTGGTCGAGCTGGCGACCGTCCACCTGCTGCGCGGCGAACTTCACCAAGCGAAGCGGCTCTACGAGGAGGGCTACAAACTCATGATCCGCCAGCGCGATCCGCGCGCCGCAACCGCCCTCATGAATCTCGCCAGCATTGAGGCGAAGCTCGGCGACGCGCGAGCCGCGCTCGGCAAGTACGAGGCTATCAGCGCCGACTACATGCGCCGGCAGGAGTTTCACGGGGCCGCGCAGTGTCGCTCGGCTGTCGCCAAGGTCTACGCGGATCTCGCGGACTACGACCGTGCCATCGTCGAGTATGGGCGCGCGCTCAAGATGCTCGAACGCGTCGGCGACAAGACCTCAATCGCGATCTCTCACCGCAATCTGGGTGACGCCCGCAAACGCATGGGCCGCACCGACCTCGCCCTCGCCCACTACGAAACGGCCGGCGACCTCTACCGCAAAATCGGGTCGCCCAAGGGCGAGGCTTCCGTCCTCGCGGCGCGTGGCGTCCTTTACTGGTCGATCGGCCAGGACGACAAGGGCGAGAAGCTGCTGCGCGAAGCGCAGGCGATCTATGAGCGGATCGGCAACAGCGGCGAGGCGGCGGCAATCGTGGGAAGTCTCGCCGCGGTCCTCGCCAACAGAGGACGCTACGAGGAGGCGGTGGCGGTCCTGGAGAGCGTACTGCCGCGTCACCGTCTGAGCCAGGACGCATCGGCGGAAGCCGCCGTGCTGCTCAACCTCGGCGTCGCGTACGCCCACCTCGGCGAGCACGAGAAGGCGCTCGGGTTCATCGAGCAGGGAGTTGCAAAGTACACGCAACTCGGGGATCTCGCGAGCAAGGCGAACGCGCTTTCGGCCGCCGCCGAGATGCACGAGAAAATGGGGCGCCTGGACAAGGCCTTCGAGATGTTCGAGGAGAGCGCGAAGATCGCGGGCGAAATCGGTGCGCAGCGCGTGCAGGTCAAGGCGCTCACGTCGCAAGCGTGGGCGCGTCTGCTGAGCGGCGATGCGGAACGTGCGCTCGCGCTGGCGCAGCGCGCCCTCGAGAGCCTGCCGGACCTGGTGCGCGGCCTCAGCGACGAGGAAGGCGCGTCGGCGCGCAGCGCCCACGGGGATGTGTTCGAGGTCGGTTCGGTCGCCGCGCTGAAGCGGGGGGATGCCGCGGCCGCCTGCCTCTTCCTCGAAAGCGGCCGCGCGGGTTCGCTGCTTGAGGCGCTGGGTGGCCGCGACAGCTTACGTGGCGCCGTCATCGCGGAAGACCTGCGAGTCATCGAGACGAAGGCGGAGAAGGGGCTCGCGTTGGCGGAAGCACGCCTGCGTGTCGCCGCCGGATCGGGCAAGTTCAAGCAAGCGCGGGCGGCGCGCAAGGAAGTGGTGGCGGCGCGCACGGAGCTGTTCGACGCGCAGAACCGCATCCGCCGCGAAGCGAAGCGCGCCGCCAACGTGCTCTACCCCACCGTGAAACCGCTGGCCGAGATCCAGGCGGGACTGGGCGACGACGAGGCCCTGGTCGTGTACGGAATCGGGCGCCGCTCGCTCGCGCTCGTTGTCGAAAAGAAGAGCGCGCGCGTCGTGGCGCTCGGCGCCGGCAAGGAGATCGAGGCGGCCTGCGCCGCGCTCAAACTGCACGACCGCAAAGCCGCCTACGCCGTTCCGCTCGATGCGTTGCGTGACGAGGTCGCGGCGCCGCTCAAACTTCCGGCGTCCATTCGACGTGTGCTTGTTTCCCCACACGGGGCGCTGGCGTACGTTCCCGCCGCGTTGCTCTTTCCCGGCAAGGACGTCGCATACGTGCCGTCGGGAACCACCTACCTGCACCTGCGCGAGCAGGCGTCCGAACCGGGTACGAAGGTGCTCGCGCTGGGCGATCCCGACTACGCGGCGGCGGGCGGCAAGGGGGAACTGCGCAAGGTGGGACGCATGAAGTTGAAGCCGCTGCCCGCGACGCGCGCCGAGGCCACGACGGTCGGCACCGTCACGCTGCTCGGCAAGGATGCCACCGAGGCGAAGCTGCGCGACACGGTCACGCATGAAGAGCGCTGGCGCGCCGTGCACTTCGCCTGCCACGGGGTACTCAACGCGGAGCATCCACGTATCTCGGCGCTGGCCATCACGCAGGAGGGCGCCGATGACGGCCTGCTCACCGTTCTCGAAATCTACCGCATGACGATTCCCGCCGACCTCGTTGTGCTGAGCGCGTGCGAGACGGGACGCGGCAAGGTCTACAAGGCGGAGGGTGTCGTCGGCTTCACGCGCGCGTTCATGTTCGCGGGCGCTCCTCGCGTCGTCGTGAGCCTCTGGGAAGTCGACGACAAGGCGACCAGCGCGCTCATGGTGAAGTTCTACGCCGCGTGGAAGGAAGGGAGCTCGGCCGCGGGCGCGCTGCGGGAAGCGCAGGAGTTCGTCAAGGGCCACAAGCAGTGGGCACACCCCCACTTCTGGGCGGCCTGGCAACTCTGGGGACTGCCTGACTAGCGTATTCGCAGCAGCTTCAACTGGTGCGCGTGCTTGAGATCCGGCGCGGGCAACTGTCCCGCTCAAAAACCCCATCCGCCCGGGAAGAGTAGCCATTCCAGGTGATATCTCGGCGTTACAGCGCTTGGGGAACTCGCGCTACGCTCGATGCCCTGCGCGCGTGCGGGACGCACCTCGCAGGGCACGTGCCGAGGCTCAGGCGAAGCGGCACTGAAGTGTCTTGCCTGCGACCGGAAACTCGAACGTCGCACGCAAGATCGTGGTCGGATTGGGTCTTCGGTGGACGAGCATCGCGTTTCCGCGTGGGCGCAAGGCACGGTTCTGCTCTACTGGCCCGGGGAGGCCTGAATGCGTGGCATGTCAATCGTGCGAGCTTGGTGGGCATGGGTAAGCCTGAGCGCAATCGCGTGGGCCGGTGCGCCGGACCCGCTTGCGACGGTCGTCGATCAAGTGGAGCGCGCCCTGAGCGCCAACGACGAACCAACACTGAAACTCGCTATCCGAAGCGACGAGCCTGGTGTGTACCTGCTCGCGGACGAACTCTGCGCCCGCGGAAAGCACGAACTCGCCCGGCGACTGATCAAGTACGCGCGCCCAGCTGATGGCAAGACGCTCGGCACCTACATCGACCAACGCAAGGATGCAGAAGATGACAAGAACGCCCGTGCGCGACTGCACGCGGCGTTCGCCCTGGTCCAGACCAATGACCGCTCCGAACTCGCGAAGATCGTGGCTGTTATCGATCAGGGCGCAATTCCGGACGGCACGGTTGTAGGAGTGCGTCTGCACCACTATCGCGCTGCCGCGACAGCTGCTGCCGGCGACCTTGCGAGCGCCGGAGAGGAGGCGTACCAGGCCGGCATGGGGGCCCAGAAGTTGGGTGACATCCAAACCGCTGCGTACGCCTTTGAGTTGGCCGCCTCCGTGTTCGACCGGGCACGCCTGTACTCCGACTCAATCGAGTGCCTCGAGCAGCTCGCCCCAATCCGAACTGCGCGGGGAGATTCAGATGGCGCGCTCGACGCTCTCAACAAGCTGATGCGCATTCAGCAGTTTGCGGGCCGCGCGGACGGCCTGATCACCACGTACGACCTCCTGATTGCACAGCATCGCGCCAGCGGGAACAACAAGGCTCTCTGCCTCGCGATCTTGCGCTCGGCGCTACCCCACCTCGATGTGGGCAATACCGCGACCGCTCTCCGGCGCCTTGAAGAGGGCCTCAAGATCGCGGAGGACATCTCCGACGACGAGGTGCGGAGCCAGGCCTATTTCTCTGCCGCCTCGGTCTACATGTCGACGCGGAACCTGGATCGCGCGGCCGCTTATGCCCAGAAGGCGTTGGAAGTCAACCGGGCCGAGAAGGACCTTCGGGGCCAGTCGATGTGCCACGTGTTCCTCGCCACGCTCGCCATTCGGGATCCCGCATACGACCGCAACGAGGCCGAGAACCACTTCAAGGAGGCGCGGCAGCTCGCACGCAGGGCCTCCCGACCCGACGCCGTCATACAGGCGAACCTCCATTACGCGACTTTCCTCTCGTCCGGCGAACACCACGAACGCGCGATTTCGATGGCGCGAGAGGCGGCTGATTTGGCGAAGTCCCTGCGCAGCCCACCACTGATGGTGGCAGCCACGCAGGCTCTGGGCGGTTCGTTGATGGCCGCGAAACGCTACCCGGAAGCACTCAAGCTCATCGAGTCTATGGCCCCGGTGTGGCAGGCGTTCGGCGGACGATCCGTGAAGATTGCTCTGCGCGCGATGACCGCGGAGTGCCAGCGGAAGACCGGAGATCTGGACTCGGCCCGCGCAACCATTTCCGGTGCGCTCGAAGACGCATACGAACTCACCCAGGGTATCGGCGCCGAGCAGGGAGCGGGCGCGCGACGCAATCTGTGGGTGGTCTTTGACGTAGCCGTTTCAGTCGCGTTCGACGCGAAGGACTCGGAATCGCTGCTCGCGTTTCAGGAGCGGGGACGAGCGGCCGCGCTGCTGGAGTCATTGGGGGGATCGCGACAGGTGCAACTCGCCGTTGTGCCCGAGGCTGAGCGCCAGCGGCTCGACCGGGCGCGCAATCAACTTCGCGCTGCGCAGGACGGCCTTGCCGACGCGAAGCGGGCGCGTCATCTGAAGCTCGCCCGCAAGCGTCGCACCGAAGTCCAACTCGCCCGTGACAAGGTGCAGAGCGCGCTGGAGGCCGTCGAGAGGGAGAGCGCACAGGCGAACGAGCTGCTCCGACCCGCCACGCCGAAACTCAAGGACGTCCAGGCCAGTCTTCGCCCGAACGACACGCTGGTCTCCTACTCGATAATCGGCGAGAGCTCGTGCGCCCTGGTCGTATCGCGCGATGCAGCACGAATTGTGGAGCTGCCGGTGCGCCGCGACGTCAAAGCCGTTCTCGACTCGGTCGACTTCGGCGATCGAAGCGCCGCATGCGACGATTCAATCAAGAAGCTTCGTGCCATGCTGATCGAGCCGCTCGGCCTGACCAAGGGTGCAGGCAGGCTGATTGTCGGACCGAATGCCCACGTTGCACAGGTGCCCTTTTCGGTTCTCGTTCCCGATCGCCCCGTCGTATACGTTCCGTCCCTGGCGGTTGCGATGCAGCTCGCGGCCATGAAGCGCGCGGCCGGCAAGCGGATCCTCGCGTTGGGCGATCCGAAGTACGACGGAGCCTTCGCCCCCCTCCCGCACACCCGTGCAGAGGCCAAGACCATCGGCGACGTCGTCCTGCTGGGAGAGGAAGCCACCAAGCCGGGATTCACGGCTGCGCTGAACCAGAGCCCCTCATGGCGCGCGGTCCATTTTGCCTGCCACGGCATCGTCGATCTCGCCAATCCGGGGCTTTCGGGACTCGCGTTGTCCGATGGATCGCTTCGGTACTTCGACATCTTGCAGATGCAGATTCCCGCCGACCTTGTCACGCTTTCCGCGTGCGAAACCGGGCGCGGCAAAGCTGTTCACGGCGAGGGGGTGTTCGGACTCACGCGCGCGTTCCTTTCATCCGGTGCGCGCCGTGTACTCGTCAGCCTTTGGCCCGTCGAAGACAAGGCCACGCAGACGCTCATGAAAGCCTTCTACAAGCACTGGAAGCGGGGGGAAACGGCCCCCTCCGCGGCGTTACAGCGTGCCCAAGCGGAGGTGCGCAAAAAGAAAAAGTGGCATCACCCCGCGTACTGGGCGGCCTGGCAACTCTGGGGCACTCATCTACAGGACTCGTAGATAGATACAGCCCACAGCAGTGCGCGCCAGATGGGTTTGGTCGGACGCTTACACTCGACGTTCACGTTCCTAACACGGTACCGCGTTCGTTTGCTGCGCGCACAATCAGCGTTGCGCGCCAATCGAATCGAAGGCGAATGGGGCGCACTCGTCCGCTCGCAGCGCAGACGATCCCTAGGGCCGTGTCGCGTGCGAAATTGTCGGGGTGGACTGCGGCCGGTCGCGGCGCGTTTTAGCGAGCGGCGGCGCGCGCGGTGACGCGTATCGTTTCGATCACGTCGTTGGCGATCTTGGCGTGGAGGTTCTCGTAATCTGGCGCGTGTTTGAGCAGTGCGCGATGTTCCTGCAGATCGCGGCAGACGCTCGAGTTGTGGCGACCGTTCCGGAGTCCGATCTCGCGCTGGGTGCAGCCGGAGAGCGTGCGTAGCAATCCCGCATTCAAGTTGGTCCAGGCGTCGCGCAGCGGGTGCTTGAAGTAGCCGAGTAGCGGGCCGACCTGCTTGATCCAGAGCGCCACGGCCGTTTCGACAAGCCGCGCCGGGCTGATCCGGCGAAACGGTCTCGTCCCGTCCGACAGCTTCGCCTTGCGAAACGCCCAGCGCACCGTGCGCGCACTCAGCGTGTGGCGAATGGTCGTGTCCTCTTCGTCCTGCGGGATGCGCAGGCCCAGTTCGCGTTCGATCATGTTGCGAAAGTCGTCGTCGAGCCGGCCGGCGCGCACTTCCTTGGCGACCAGCGCCAGGAACATCCTGAAATCCCGCTCGCCTTCGAACATTGTGCGTTTCGCGAGGCCGCGGTTGGTGAGGTGGTGCCAACGCCCGGGGGCGTCGTCGCGGAGTCTTCGTGCCATCTGTATTCCTATTTCTGCGTGCGATCGCAGATATACAGTCGTGGATGGCGCGATTAGGTAGCGGAT
>CBDURV010000079.1:0-10984 GCA_965369495.1 uncultured bacterium | reverse complement strand
GGTCGGCCGGGTGTCGGTGAAATCGCCGATCAGGCAGATGCCGATCGAACGGCGGTTCCACCAGTTCTTGTCGCCGTAGCGCGGAGCGCGGCAGTGGGCGCCGACCGCCTGGCGTGGCCAGCGATAGCCCACCTCGACCAAGCCGTCACGGGTGAGCGTGCCGTTGCCGATGACGAAGTGGTAACCGATGCCGTCCCAGCCCTTTTGGCGGTGCATGCGGTGAATCGCAGCGGCCGAACCGCTTCCGCTGGCCATGTGATGGATCACGATCGCGCTCCACGGGCGCGGCGACGCATGCGGGCGCCACTCGATCGGTAGGCCGGTGCGCTGCCGTGCGGGACGCCGAATGACTATCGGGGTCGGCTCCGAAACCGCGCGACCGCGACGATCGGCGGCCAGCGTGCGGGTGACGAGCGCCGCATCGGAACGCGAAAGGATGTAGCCGGCGCCGCGCCGCATGCAGGGCGAGTCCATGCGAACCAACTCGCCGTTGACGCGCGCGTTGCGGCTCTCGTGGACGAAAATGATGTTGTCGGGATGCTCGCGCAGCTCGATCAGGCCGCCCGACTCCTCGCGATACTGGAGGGCGAGGTCTTGCGCGAGGTCGGCGACGTCAACAATCCCGGGACCCGGAATGCGGGCCACGACATTATCGCCATCACCCGACGGCGCCGAGGCGCAGCCGACTACGGCGCAAAACAAAACTAGGGGCGCGAACGACGCGCGCATGCGGCTCCTCCCTCTGCGATAACTAGATCTAGTAGTGTAACGGCCAATACGCCCCAATTCCGTGCAAATTGGGGCGCAGCAGCCACTTCTTCCTAGGTCGGTCGATCCGGCGGAGCGAAATAGTCACGCAGCGGGAAATAGTCCGAGCGCGACGTAGACGAGAATGGCGGTGTAGATGCCCGTCTGCGCGCACAGCACGATGCGGGCGAATTTCTCCACGACGCCGCCCCAGTAGCTCTCGGGCGGGGCGCCCAGCGACTCCCGCACGGTTCGGTTCATGATCGGGAGCATGACCGCGAAAAACCAGGTGAAGAGGCTCAGCAGCACCAGCATGCCCGCCCACGACCAGGAGAGCTTGCCGATCAGCGCCAGCAGTGCAGAGCCCGCGAAATCGGCCATCGTGAGCGCCAGCATCGCCCGCAGCAGCGGGTTCGAGCCCACGTACTCGGTGGTGCGCTCGACCAGAGTGGCAGATTGCGGCGTCGCCGACACTCCGGGATTCTACTCGCCCGCTCCTACTCGGAGATACCGTCGAGGAACTTGTAGCCGACGCCGCGCACCGTCTGGATCATGAGCGGGTCGGTCGGTGAGATCTCGATCTTGGTGCGCAGCTTGTTGATGAAGTTGTCGATCGTGCGCGCCGTGCCCTCATAGTCGTAGCCCCAGACCTTGTTGAGGATCTGGTCGCGCGAGAGCACGCGGCCGCGGTTCTCGATCAGGTAGCAGAGCAGGCGGAACTCGCGGTTGCTGACCTCGATCGGGGCCCCGTCCACCTCCAGCGTCTGGCCCAGCATGTCCACGCGAATGCGGCCGAATTCGTGGATGGTCGGCGCATCCTCCTCGGTCCGGGTGCGGCGCAGGGCCGCCTTGATGCGCGCGACAAGCTCCCGCACGCTGAAGGGCTTGGTGATGTAGTCGTCGGCGCCGTGGTCGAAGCCGATCAGCTTGTCCATCTCCTGCTCCTTGGCGCTGAGGATCAGGATCGGCGTCGTCTTGTCGTGCTTGCGGATCGTGCGGCAGACCTCGAACCCGTTCAGCTTCGGCAGCATCACGTCGAGCACGATCAGGTCGGGGCGGCTCGAGAAGGCGAGTTCGAGACCCTCCTCCCCGTCGGCGGCGTCGATGACCTGGAAACCGTCGAAGCTGAGACTCTTGCGCAGTCCGAGACGAATGGCGGCATCGTCCTCGACCACAAGGATCAGCGGCCGGCCACCCGAGCGGCCTTCCGGCAGGTTGGATTCGTGGGTACTCATCAGGAGTTTTCCTTGGCTGATGCGGCGGGAAGCACGACGACGAAGCGACTGCCGCCCCCGGGACGGTCCTCGACACCGATACGGCCGCCGTGCGCCCGCACGATGTTACGGGTGATCGAAAGGCCTAGGCCGGTTCCCTCCACCTCGCGTGTCAGCAGGTCGCTGGAGCGATAGAACTGCTCGAAGATCTTGCGCCGTTCGCGCGCCGGCACGCCCGGGCCGTTGTCCTCCACCGCCAGCACCACACGCCCGCGCTGCGGGCCGAGCGTGACGCGCAGCCTGCGGTCCTCGGCCGGGGAGTACTTGTAGGCGTTGGAAAGCAGGTTGGTCACCACTTCGGTAAACGCATCCGGATCGTGGTTCACCGGCGGCGTGTTGACGGCGAACTCCAGCACCAGGCGCTCGGGGTCGAGGCCGATCGCCCGCGTGAAGCGCGCCGCCTCGCGCTCGATGAGGGGCTGCAGCGAACTTGTCTGCCAGTGGAAGCGTTGGCGGCGCGACTCGCTGCGGCCGAAATCGAGCACGCGCTGGATGAGCGCGCCGAGACGATCGGTCTCCTGCGCGATCACGTCGAGGCACTCGCGGCGCTCCGCCTCGTCGGTCACCTGGCCGGCGCGCAGCATGTCGGAAAACAGGCGAATGCTGGTCAGCGGCGTCTTGAGTTCGTGCGTCACGTTGCTCACGAACCCGCTCTTGAGTTTCGCCAGCTTGACCTCACGCATCACGACGCGCGCGGTCAGGAACCCGCCCGACAAGATGCCCAGCATCGAGAAGATGATGATGTAGCGGTAGAAGTTCTCGCGGTCGCTCGTCTGCGCGCCGACGATCTCCGGCGTGATGCGCGCGATGGCGTCGTAGCCGGGCACGGCGGGAAGCGGCCGCTTGACCACGTCGCCGTCGAAGCGCGTGGTGCGTCGAATGGCGAGCGTCACGCCCGGCGGCGCATCGGCCGCGGCCTCGGCGACCACCTCGTCCATCAGCACGCGCAGGTTGGCGCGATCGACCACCAGCACGCGACTGCTGCCGTCCTCCTTGGTGCGAACGTAGAAGGCGTGCTCCTCGCCGGCCCAGACGTTCTTGTGGATAGCGGGCGGCCGCGCGGAGTCGAACGTGGTCTGCTCCTTGCGCAACGCCTCCAGCACGGCGATGCGGCCGCGCTGTCGCGCCAGTTCCGAATCGTCCCCCAGCGCGGCGCGCACCTCGGCGGCCAGCGCGCGCGCCTCCCGCTTGGGCCCGTAGCCGAACGCCTCGTTGAGCAGCGCGATCCAGTTCGCCGCGCGCAGCCACTTCGTCGTGTTCGCCTGCGGGTCGCCGATCGGCGCGGAAATCTCCGGCCCCGCGAAGAGCGCGGTCGATGCGAACGCGACCGCCAGCGACGAGCCCGCCTCATCCAGTGCGTAGGGATGACGCAGCGCGAATTCGAGCGCGGCGTCGGGCACGCGCACATCGTCCAACTCCCCCGCGCGATACGCGTCCCGAAACGCGCGGGCGGCGTCGCGCGCGTCCGCACTCCGCTTCAGCGTGAGCGGGCGTGGCTGCAGCAGCGAGCGCGGCGGATTGCCGGGACGCACCACTTCTCCCTCGGCGGTAACCAGCAGCGCGTCCGTGAACAGGCCGCGCACGAAGCGCGGATCGCGGCGCAGGCGATCGGGGTCGGCATCGACGAACGCGGCGTCGAGCGCCTCGTTGGCGTGGTGGCCGAGGCTCTGGACGAGCAGGCCGCCGATGCGGCGATCGAGCAGCACCGCCGCTTCCCCTTCGATGCGCGCGGTGACCTGGCGCCGTTCGCCCTGGATCGCCGCGAGCCCGAAAATGGAAAGCAGGATCGCCTGGAAGAGCGCGAGGAACACGACGAGCACGACGACTCGCGTCTCCGCCGGAATGCGCCGCAGCCAGTACACCGAACCATTGTAGGTGCGGGGGTGGTCATCCCCCGGTCACGGGCTATTCGACAAGGTCGAGATCGCTAACGTGCTCGAGGCGCACGCGCTGGTCGCTGCCGTCGGGAAGCCGCAGCAGCAGCCCCTCGCGGATCTTCGCCTCGACGACGCGGCCGCGGAGCTCGTCTTCGCCGCGGCGCAGGACGACTTCCTTGCCTTCGAGGCCGCTGAATCGGTTCCACTCCGTTTCGAGTTCCTCGAACTCGCCGCGCGCGATGCCGTCGAGCCACTTCTCGAGGCCGCGCAGAATGTAGCGCAGCAGGCGCGGGCGGCGCTGCGGTTCGTGGTCGCGGTGCTCGGCGCGCAACGACGTGGCTAGGTCGCGGATCTCGTCGGGAAAGTCTTCCGGCACCTGATTGACGTTGATGCCGACGCCCGCCACCGCGCGCGGATGCTCAACGCCGTAGTCCTTCACCTCCAGCAATATGCCGGCCACCTTCTTGCCGTGCACCAGGATGTCGTTCGGGAATTCGATGCGCGCCGGCAGGCCGGCGAGGTCCTGGATCGCGCGCGCCACCGACGTGGCGAGCGCGATCGTGAGTACCGATGCGAACGTGTCGGGCGGCTCGAGGTCGAGCAACAGCGAAAACGCCAGCGACTTTCCGGGGGTCGTATGCCAACTGTTCTCGCCACGGCCGCGACCCGCCGTCTGCGCCTCGGCCAAAACCAGCGTCCCGTGCTCGCGCCCCTCGACCATCAACTCGAAGGCGATGTCCTGCGTGGAGGTGAGCTCGTCCTTGTAGTAGACGCTCTGCGCGAGGCGATCACAGCGCAGGCCCGCCTTGATCCAGTAGGGCAGCAGCCGGTCGGGCGAACCGGTCAGGCGCCAGCGGCCATCGTCGTCGTCGGCCCAAGAGAATCCGGCCGCTTCGAGTTGCGCCCGGATCGGCTCCAGTTCCTCCGCCGGCAACCCGGTCCGTTCGGGCAGGCTGGAGGGCAGCAGCCCATCCGGCGCCGGCCGAAACGCATTCAGGAACGCGGTGAGTTTTTCCTCGCTGTACTCGGACATCCTTCGACGTTTTACGCGTTACGCGCCCGGTTGCAAAGGGCTCTCGGGCAGAGCCTGCTGCCGCCGGATGCGTGCCAGCCGGTAATCGAGCGCCGCCATGCAGCGCTTCCTTGCGGCCAGATCGACCTCGATCTTACCGGTCAGCAGGCGCGAACGGGCATCCATGACGGTCGCTTCGGCGGCGGGGGCGTCGTGGGCGCGGTGCTCGTAGTACTTGGCCAGGTCCTCCAGCGGCTGAAACGCGTGCGGGTGGGTGCGAACGCGTTCGAGCAGCAAATCCGCCGACTGCTGGTGCCGGCCCGCGCGCCGCTCCAGCAGCGCCAGCCGTTCGAGCGTGCGCCCCAGCAGCCTGTGGCGGCCCGCACGCAGCCCGTCGAGCGCCGCCGTGTAGGATTCACGCGCCTGCCGATTGCGCCCCACCAACTCGAAATGCGCGCCCAGATTACTGAGCACCACGGGATTGGCCGGATCGGCCACTTCGCGCGCAAACGCCGTCGCCACCGCGGGCAGCGTGAGCACGTCCAGATAGTTGTGCTCGAACACGCGCGGCATCAATTCGCTCTCGCCCTGCAGGTGCTCGAAAAAGGCGCGCGGGCAGTCGGCGCCGGGCAGATCGTCGGCACGGTGGTGCCCGATCAACTCGCGCTCAAACGTCTGCAAACGGCAGTTGTCGTACGCACCGCGATAGAGTTTGCGGCCGATAATGCAGAGATCGAGGTGCGCGGCCGGCCACTGCACCCGCATGCGATGAAAGAGGAAACGACCGCCGAGGCGCGGCGCGTCGAACCCCTTGCCGTGAAACGAAACCACGTAATCGAACGGCTTGAGCAGCGCGTTGATGGCACGCAGCAAGGCGCGTTCGCCCGCGACGTCGTCAAGGAAGTACTGCTCTACCCGGAACACGTCGCCCTCGAACCAGCCCGCCCCGAACATGAACACGTAGGTGCCCACGCCGCCGCCCAGCGAGGTCGTCTCGGTGTCGAAGTAGATGCAACGGCGCGCTTCGATGCCGGCCAGTTGCGGATCGCGCGCGATCGGCACCAGCCCGCCCATCGGGGCCTCGGCGACATCCGCCAGCAGGAAACGGCCGTGGATATGACTTAGGGGCACATCGATGCGCCGCACGCGGTATGCGCCCTCGTCCGTCTCGATACGCTCCCCCGGAAGTTCGGCTGCCACGGAAGAATCCGCACGCACGATCGGCGCGGCCGCGGGAGCGGAAATGCGGCGGAGCTTCTCGACAAGGCGCATGCAGTGCCCATTTTGACCCGGAGCGGGGACGCAAACCCCGTGCGGGCAAGGGTTTAGGGCGTACCACAAGACCTTGTGGGTCAACCCGGCGGAACTACAACACCCCGCAAATTCAGTCGAAGCTGGCGAGGATGGCCTCGGGGGTGGTTCGCTTGCGGTAGGTCTCCGCGATCCACCATCGAATCACCCGCCCCTGCCGATCGAGCAGCAGCGTGGCGGGGCGCGCCATGGTCCCTGCGGGAAACGGGGTGGGATCGAGCAGGTCGAAGGCCGCGACGGTGGCGGCGTCCGGATCGGCCAGCAGCGTCACGGCCGAGCCCAGCTCCTCCTGCAGTTCGGATAGCTCCGCACGGCCAGCAACAGCGAGGGCGACGATGCGGACCCCGCGGCGCGCGAACTCATCGGCGTGGGTGGCGAGCCGAACCAGCTCGCGGCGACAGTAGGGTCACCAGGCGCCGCGGAAGAAGACCAGCAGCAGGCGTTTGTCGCGCTGCGCGCTGAGGCGGAATTCGGCGCCGTCCACCACGCGCGTCGCCCCCACGTCGGGCGCCGTCCCCGCGAACGCGGGCAGACCGCGCGGCGTTTCATAGGCCGCGAGCTGGGTCGCCCAGACGAGGCAGGCGCCCGCGACGGTCGTCTGCGCGAGGGCGATGAGCAGCGCCTTGCGCTCCGGCTCCCGGAACCAGAGCGCCCAGCTCGCGACTACGCCGGCGCCGAGCAGCGACCAGATAAGCCACTCGGGCGCGTCCTCGGCGCCGATCGAGACCGGCCCCCAGAGCGCGCCGACTCCGAAAAGGGTCAGGAGGAGGGGCCACCACAGCATCGATCGAGCACCCGCAGCGCAACTTCCTTGGCCAACTCGCCTCCCATGCGCGGGGAAGGGCCGACGCAGGCGGGACAGCCGTGCGTGCACGGGCAGCGCACCAGCGCATCGCGCGCCGCCTCCAGCAGGGTCGGCCAGATTTCGAAGATCTTTTCGGCCAGCCCGACACCGCCCGGCGCCGCGTCGAACAGAAACAGCGACGGCCGTTCGAACTCCGGGCTCTTGATTTCCGCCTTGGAACGCACGTCGCTGATCGAGCAGCCGAGGTACATCGGCAGCAGGTGACGCAACAGGTAGCCGATGCCGCTCCAGCCCGCGGCGTTGCGCGGATCGAACAGACCGAGTTCGCGCGCGGCGTCGGGCTCCATGAGCATCCACGCCGCGGTCGTTTCCATCTCTTCCGGCGGCAGTTCGATCTCGCCCGCGCCGACGTTCTCGCGCGTGTAGAACTTGATCTTCTTGAAGACCGTCGCGAGCGTCTTCACGCCCACCTCGCCGCGGTAGCGCCAATACGCAGGTACTGGCGCGGGCGCCGACGCCTGCGCGTCCTCGTGAATCATGCGCACGTCCACATCGACTTCCGCCTCGGTGAAGTAGTCGGGGTTGATGCGCTTGGCGTAGGCGCGGCGTTCGTCGTAGGCGAGGCGCGTGATCAGGAACTGCTCGCCCTGGTGGCCGTAGATCGCGCCCTCGTGAATCTGCGTCATGGCATCGGCGCGATCGACCTGCGCCATGACGATGTTCTGCTCCTCGTCGATCACGACGAAGTAGTCGATGTCGGCGGCGGAGAGCGAAATGTCCTCGGCAGGGTAGGCCTCGGCCATCCAGTGGTAGCGGCCGCCCGCCTTGTGCAGGATGCGCGCTTCGCGCACGAGATAGTCGAGCACCTCTTCGGTGATCGGGTTGCCGCCGAAGGTATCGCCCTCGTCGAAGGGCAACTCGAAGGCCGCGCACTTGAGGTGGTTGACGAAGATGATCAGGTTGTCGGCGTCGGTGACGGCGGATTCCTGCGGGCGCTCGAAGAGGTAGTCGGGTTCGGCCGCGATGTACTGGTCGATGGCGGTCGAGCGGCAAACCATGATGGCCAGCGACGTACCCGCGCGCCGACCGGCGCGGCCCGCCTGCTGCATGGTGGAGGCGAGCGTGCCCGGGTAGCCGGTCAGCACGGCGATATCGAGCGAACCGATATCGACGCCGAGTTCGAGCGCGTTGGTCGAAACGACCTCGTGGATTTCGCCGTTGCGCAGGCCGCGCTCCACGCGACGCCGCAGCTTGGGCAGGTAGCCGCCACGGTACGCACAGATCGTCTCCGTCGGCAGGCCGCGCTCGGTATTGCGGTCCTTGAGGTACTTGGTGAGCACCTCGACCATCTGACGGCCGCGCACGAAGTAGATCGTCTGCACGGCGCCGCCCGCGAAGAGGCCGGAGACGCGACGCACCTCCTCGAGGGCGTTGGCGCGCAGGCCGAGTGCGGGGTTGACCATCGGCGGGTTGTAGAGCACGAAGTGTTTTTTGCCCGCGGGCGCCCCCGACTGCTCGACCAGCGAGACCGGTTGGCCGATCAGGTTCTGCGCGTGCTCCTGCGGGTTGCGAATGGTCGCCGACGACGAGATGAAGATCGGGTCGGCGCCGTAGTGGCGGGCGATGCGGCGCAGGCGGCGGATGACGTTGGCGACGTGGCTGCCGAAGACACCGCGGTAGGCGTGCAGTTCATCGATCACGACGTACTTGAGGCCGCAGAACAGGTCGGTCCACTTGACGTGGTTGGGCAGGATGCCCGCGTGCAGCATGTAGGGGTTGGTGACGATGATCTCGCCGCGCTCGCGCAGCACCGCGCGGGTGGACGAGGGGGTGTCGCCGTCATAGGTGTAGGCCGAGACCCCGGTCGGCATGTGGTCGATAATCGCGTTGAGTTCCGCGACCTGGTCCTGCGAGAGTGCCTTGGTCGGAAACAGGTAGAGGGCGCGGGCGCCCTCCTTGCGCACGATGGCGTCGAGGACGGGCAGGTTGTAGCAGAGCGTTTTGCCCGAGGCGGTGGGCGTGACGACGCAGACGTTCTTGCCGGCGTGCACGAGATCGGCGGCGACGCGCTGATGCGTATAGAGCTGTTTGAACTTGTATTGCTGGAGCGTGGCGAGCAGGTCGGGGTGCACCCAGTCGGGGTAGTCGGCGTACTCTGCCTCGCGCGGCGGCAGCGTCCGCCAGGAGACGATGTTCTCCGCGTAGCGCGGCTCGCAACGCAGCCGCTCGATGACTTCATGGAGCGGAATGGACGCCTTCGGAATGGTGGGCACACGCGCCATTTTCAGGGGCGGGGGGGACGGGAGGACGAATCGAAGGTCTCGTGGCGAGCGGCGCACGCTTCGTGGCGCACCCCGTCTACCCGTCGAGCAGCAGTCGCACCTGCTCCAGGAGCGCCGGGAGATTCCCTTGTATGACGTCCCAAACGACATCATCGTCAACGATGTCGTAACCGTGGATCAGGATGTTTCTGAAAGCGATTATTCGGCGATGGCTCGGGATCCGTTCGCTCAGATCCGGCGCCTCTTTGCGAAGGCGGCCCAGCGCCTCACCGATGATCTCGAATTGGCGCTCAACCGCTGACCTCAGCAGGGCACTCTCGGCGTAGTCCGATCGCTGCTTCTCCGCAGTGAACTGAAAGATCAGTTCCCCCGCCCGGCGAACATCCCACAGGTGCTTTTTGGCCTCAGGCCGCATACACGCTCACACGGGACGACTCGATGCTCTCCTTGAAGTAGCGGTTGCGTACCGCTCGGCTCATCACAAGATCGATGTGCCTCTCGAAGAGCGCCTGCAAGTCCTCTAGGAGACCAAAGTAGGCGTCCGCGTGCTCGCCCTCCCGCAGAGGCAGAAACTCCACGAGGAAGTCCAGGTCGCTCTCGCGTTCGTCAAATTCGCCACGGGCAGCTGATCCGAACAGCTCAAGCGTTCGAACGTTCCTGCCGCGGCAAATCGCTCCCACCTCTTCGCGATGGGCCTCAAGTAGCGTGTGTATCAGTACCTCCGTCCGCCATTCTATCCCGCCGCGCTGTCACGCGGGAACCTGCCATCAACGCGCGCAAGGCCCCTACAATGTGGCCGGAGGGCCACCGCTCATGTTCGCAAACCGACTGCTTGTCTCCCTGCTCGCCTTTGGCGTCCTGATCGGGACCGTCGTGGGCGATGACGCGCCGGAGCAGGCACCCGAGGGGAAGGCCGAGGACAAGGCCCAGAAGAAGCCCGAGGCGCTGCCCAAGGCGACCACCAAGGGGGAAATCAAGGTCACACTGGCGCCGCGGCATCCGAGCGACGCGGCGCGCCTCGGCTACTCCAAGGCGCGCTCGCTGCTGCTCGAAACGAACGCGCCCCGGTTCCTGTTCGAGATCCCGGACTTCAAGACGAAAAAGCCGCTCTTTTTCCGGGCAGCGCTGGGCGAGACCAAAGGCGTTCCGTTCTACGGCGCGCTGGATCAGTCGGGCAAGACGGGCCTCTACGACCTGCTCTACCTGGACCGCAATCGTGATCTCGACCTGACCAACGACGGCGCGCCGATGGAAGCGCGCGTGCGCACCATCTTCAGTGCGGACCAGAAGATGGTCGAGTTCATCGACGTCAAGCTCGACCTGCCCTACACGCTCTTCGGCAAGGAAGGCAAGGAGCCCTACTCGGCGGTGCTCTTCTTCATGGTCGTCAAGAACAAGCGGCCGACGACGATCCAGCTTGAGCGCGACGGCTGGCGCGAGGGCGTGGTCGAAATGATGGACGGCAGGAAGTACCGCATGGTCATGCTCGATGACGATTCGGATGGGCAGTACACGACCAGCGACAACTGGGCGCTGCGGCCCGAGACGACCAAGATCACCGACATGCTCTTTTTGGATGCGACGCGCTCGATGCTCTTTCCCGCGTGGAACGACGATCAGCGCTGGCGCATCGACGTCAAGTCGGTGGACTCCGGCGGCCGCGAGGCGGTCCTGCT
>CBDURV010000078.1:0-11081 GCA_965369495.1 uncultured bacterium | reverse complement strand
CGGCGAGCCGGTCGCCCAACGCACGCGCGCGTTGCTGCATCGCCTTGCGCCGGTAGGCGATACGAACCGTCGCCACGAACAGCCACGGAAAGAGCGGGCCGGGCGGGATCTCGCCGCCGCGTTGCAGCAGCGCGTGGTACGCCGCCTGGACCGAGTCGTCGGCATCCTGTGGCGATCCGATGCGGCGCGCCGCCTTGAGCAGTCGCGGCCTCGTGGACCCGACGAACGCCTCCATGGCCCCCGCATCACTCGCCTCGAGGAAGCGTTGCAGCAGGGAGCGCAGTCGGGACTCGTCCATTCCGACCCCATAGTGCATCAGCGGGCCGATTGGTCCCGGAAACATCGGGCCCGGGCAATTTTGGATGCGCCCCGGCGGTCAGGGAGGTGCTTTCGTATCCGCCGAGTCCGGGCGGTCAATGCCCAGTTCCAGGCGAATTTCCCGACACGCCGCTGCGACACCGTCGTTGGCGACGGCTAGATCCCAGAGATGGACGACGACGATGCCGTGGAGATCGAGCAGGTCGCTGTCGCGGTCGTCGTTGAACGGATGATCGGGTTGCGCAACGAAATTGAAGTCGTCCGGCTCGTCGTGGTCGAAGTGCGCCTCCCAGCGGTCGATCTGCACGTTGATGCTGTATTCAGGCAGGAGGAAGTCGAGCACGTAGCCGACCCGCGGGCCGGGAATCCAGACGGGGACGCGTCGGACCGCCACGCAACCGAGCCGGCCCGGGTCGCGGATCTCCTCCCACAGGCGTTCCGTCCATTCGGCTGGTTGGCGCGCGGCGCGACGGCGTAGCTCCGGCGGGGCGGAGGCGGTGAGCTCCGTAATCTCGATCGACAGAGGCTTGGGTTGCCAAAAGGGAAACTGCCAAACGCGTCCGGTGAAGTTGCACGCGGCATCGTGATGCGGATTGAGATTGCGCGATGTCATCACCTTCATAGTCGCGGGGGGGGTAGCACGCGCCATGTTTGTCGCGATTCTGTCGCGATGGGGGCGCGGTCGAGGCGCCCTTTTCCGGTGCCGTCTGCGACGGCGAGCCAACCGCCTGGACGCTTTCGGGCAACGTTGACCGCAATCGTCAACGAATTGGGCCGTATCCCATGGCACGGGTTGTGAATCGGAGAGACGGTATGGTGCAGCCAGTGATCGCGTTCTTCCGCAAGGACAGGCCGTCCCCCTCGTATCCCGTCTTGCCGGCGGTGAGTGCGACGGGCGAGTCCAACATTCCCGGCCTCTATCTGCTGGGCGACATCGCCGGCAAACCGCTCATCAAGGTCGGGCTCAACGATGGCTACGACCTCGCCAACCGCCTGGCCGATGAGTTGCGCGACCCACCCGCGGGCGCCGCCGAATTCGACGTGGTCGTGGTGGGCGCCGGCGTCGCGGGCATGGCCACGGCGCTGCGTCTTCAGGAACGCAAGCTCGCCGTCTGCGCCATCGACTCCGGCCGCACGTTTCAGACGCTGCGCAACTTCACCAAGGGCAAGGTGCTCTTCGCCGAACCGCTCGACATGCACCAGCACGGCTCGATTCCCTTCGAGGAGGGCGTAACGGAGGATGTGCTCGAGGCGTGGGACGCGCTGGTGGCGGAGCGCGCGCTCGAAGTCCGCGAGTACACCAAGGTGGTCGACATCAAGCGCGACCCGGCCGGCTTTCGCATCGTCACCGATCGCGGCGAAGTCATCGCGCGGCGCGTGGTCGTCTCGATCGGCAAGGCGGGCAATCCGCGCAAGGCGGGCGCGCCCGGCGAGCAGGAGTATCCCGAAAAAATCACGCACTACCTTCAGGATCCCGACGACTACCGCGGCAAGCGCGTGTTGATCTACGGCGGCGGGGATGTCGCGGCGGAGGCGGCGCTCGCGCTCTGCGATCTCGCCACGGTCACGCTGGTCACGATCGATCCGGAGTTCATCTTTCCGAAGCAGCGCAACGTCGATGCGATGCTGGCGAAGCAGCGCGACGGCAAGCTCGACATTCGGCTCAACACGCGCATGACCGGCATCGGTCCCGAGCACGTCGCGGTCGAGCAGCAGGAGACGGGCGAAAAGGAGTCGATTCCCAACGACCAGGTCTTCGAGATGATCGGCGCGGAGGTTCCGGTGCCGTTCTTCAACAAGGTCGGCATTCATTTGGAGGGGCGCTGGGGACCGAAGCGCTGGCTCGTGCTCGCCTTCAGTGCGATCGTCGTCTACGGCCTCTACGCATGGAAAAAGGGGTTTTGGCCCTTCCCGGAATACGGCTTTGGCATCAAGGACCTGCCCGGCATCCTGCGCCATCCGTCGTTTTGGTACTCGGGCCTCTACACGGCGGTGATGCTCGTCTTCGGGCTGATGGCGATGAAGCGCTGGAGCCGCAACTGGACCGACAAGTACCAGATCTATCGCTTCGCCTCGCTGATCGCGTTTCAGGTGATCAGCTTCGTGATGATCGAGTGCGTCTTCGCGGTGTTTCTGCCCGGCGATACGTGGTGGCGCGCCTACGCCGTGAACAACCCGTTCCCACTGCTCTTCGACAGCTTCTACAACATGACCGGCGTCACAGTGGCGGACATGCGGTGGATCTTCGTCGGCTGCGGGATCGCGATGACGTTCCTTGTGATTCCGCTCGTCGTGCGCTGGCACGGAAAGCGCTTTTGCACCTGGGTGTGCGGGTGCGGCGGACTCGCCGAAACGCTGGGCGACCGCTGGCGCCATCTGGCACCCAAAGGCGAGCGTAGCCGTCGTCTCGAAGTGATGGGCACGCTCGTTCTCTTCTGGGCGATCGTGAGCGCCGCGGTGATCCTGCTTGTCTACGGCGGCAACACGGAGGCCGCGGGCGAGTGGCACGCCGCGTACGCGCTCATCGCCGACTTCTGGCTGGTGGCGGTGATCCCCGTCGCGCTCTATCCGATCTGGGGCGGCAAGGTCTGGTGCCGCTACTGGTGCCCGCTCGCCAAGTACATGCAGGTGCTTTCACGCTGGTACGGCAAGCTCGCCATCACCGCCAACGACAAGTGCATCCAGTGCACCGAGTGCTCCAAGTACTGCCAGGTCGGCGTGGACGTAATGGCGTTCGCCAAGAACGGGCAGCACTTCTCCAACCAGGAAACGAGCTGCATCCACTGCGGGATCTGCATCACCGTCTGCCCGATGGACGTGCTCAAGTTCGAGCAGCTGCCTACCGGGGAACAACAGCCTCAATCGAACTGATCGCGCTGTCGTCTTCGTCGAGCGGATCGTCGTTGGCGGGTTCGTCGTCGCCCTGCGTGTTGGTCAGCAGCAGCACCTGGGGCTCTGCTGAAAGACCTGCAAGGGCCGGGAAGGCGAGCACCGCGATGCCATTGAGCGCGTTCGGGCCCAGGCCGGTGTTGAGGATGTCGATCGGGTTCAGGTCGAGATCGAGCAGGTGGATAAATCCGTTGCCGCGCTGCGGGATCCAGATTCCATCGCCCGTCGTGTTGAGCGCGAGTCCGACCGGCTCGTTGATGAAGTCGATCTCCTTGTCGCCGTAGCTGATCACCGGACCGTCCACGCGAAGTGTCAGGCCCTCGAGAATCAGTGTGGCAGCGAGAAGACGATCGTCCTTCGCGTCGTCCCCCTTCTTGCCGCGGCACGCGATGTAGACCGTGCCGAAGCGGCCCGCGGGATAGCCGGGGACGAAGAGGATATCGGTGGGATTTTCGGGCGCGTCCGCGATGAGCACGATCGGATCGGGGCTGATTGCCGGCTCGAAGAAGGCGACCTGACCTCGGGTCGTGGTCACGCTATTCGACTTGCCCTTCTGGTCCACCACGATTTCGGTGGTCTCGGTCTCGTACGTGATGCACCACGCCGGGCCGCCGCCCGAAATGGACGGCACGTGCGTCGTGGCGACAAGCTTGTCGACCGGCAGTTCGAGCCGGTAGGAGATGGTCATGGCGTCGGGCGCCAACCCGACGATCGCACGGTCCTCGACCGCGTCGATCGCATGCCAGCCGGCGAGAAGCTCGTCGCTCGAGACGTCGCGCAGGTTGGGGCCGACCACGCCGCGTTCGGTCGCCGGCCCGCTTTCGGCGAGGCTCTGCGCGGCGATTCCGTCGAAGTCGTTCGGGTTGAACCGGACGACGGTGCTCGCATTGCTGTCCGGGCCGACTCCTAGCGAGCCGGTGCTTGCCACGACGATGCGATCGTCCGACGTGTCATCCGGGTTTCCGTGCTGGTAGGCAATGGCGCGCGGGAAGTTGAGCCCCGCGGCGATGGTCGTCGCCGGCGCCGCGGTGGACTCCGACTCGAGCAGGAAGATGACGGGCTTGAGGTGGTACTCGATAGTGTTGGGCTGGCCGTTCTTGCCCTTTTTGGTGTGCAGCACGATCGACTTCTTGGCGTTGAAGTCGATTGTCACCTTGTTGAGCGAGTTGCCGTCGACGTGGACGTTGCGTGGCACGATGTCGATGCCCGCCTTGACGCTCCGGGTCATTTTCACGAGCGAGCGCCTGGCGCCCGCGACCGCCTCGCGTACCCACGGCGTCGGTGTGCCGTTGACGCTCGATTCGATCACGTGCAGGCGGATCTTCGTGATGCGGCCGCCGGGCACCTCGCCCGTGGCGAGCCTCATCGTGCGTCCGCCGGTGAGGTTGTTCAGGTCGACCGTGACGGAGCCTTCCTCGCGGTTGACGAAGATCACGGGCCCCCCGACGGGCACGTCGATATTGAGTTTGAGCGGAATGAGACCGTTCGACTTCGTGGTCGAGATCTCGATCCGGTCGATGGTCACGACGACTTCGGAGAAGTCACCGGGCGCATCGGTCAGGTTGATTTCGAGTTGCGCGGTCGCCGCGGACGTCGTGCCCGGGGCTGCCGAACTCGCATCGCCGCCGCCGCCGCAACCGAATGCGAGCGCCGTCAACAGCGAAAGGATATGGCTTCGGATCCCACTCATAGTGTTCAGACTCCCCACCGAGATGACTATCCCAGCGGTGGGTGGAGGCAAACGCGCGCCGTAGGTTTTGCGCGGTCGGATGGGAATGCGTACCGAAGCGGAACGGTTATCTGGCCGTAGTCGCTATTTACCGCTCTTGTCGCGCCGGTTCTTCTTGCTGTTGGCCGCGCCCGGTCCCCTGCCGATCATGCGCACGCGGCCGAGGCCGGTGTTGGATAGCTGCGCGAGCAGGCCGCGGTTCGCCTCGCCGATGCCGATGCAGTGGATCTCAACTTGGCGGAAGAGGTTCATGCGCTGCACGTCCTCCAGCAGGTGGCGCGTGTTCTCGTACGGGCCGGGGAAGTTGAGCGATGTCGCGTCCTGGTTGCCGCCGCCGCCCAGTTCGGGGTCGCCCACCATGTCACCGTCGTCGCGCGCGTCGGTGGCGGCCCAGTCGTCCCAACTCGGCGCGCCGTCCGAGAGCAGGAAGATCGTGTCGCAGCCACCGCTGAACGTCTTCGGGTCGATGTACGCGCGCTTCTTGGAGAGTGCCTTGCCCTTCAGCATGAAGGCGCGGCGCAGGCCGCCGTGGATGTTGGTGTTGCCGCGCAGCGTGCCGTAGGGCCGGTTGTCGCCCTTGGGACCGGCGCGAATCGAGTTGAGCTCGCTGATGGTGTTCTTGACCGCCCCGGAACTGGCCGGCACCAGGCCGCGCGTCGACTTGAAGAAGTCCGCGTCGGTTCCGAACCAGATCACCGCGTAGTGCATGTCGGGCTGCAGGTTGCGCAGCGAGAGCTTGAGATACTCGCGCGCCACGTCGAAGCGATTCTTGATCTTCTTCCAGTTCAGCTCGCGCGCGCCGGGCAGCGGATTGGCGGCGTCGGCCGCCTTCTCCTTCTCCTTGCCCTTCTTCGTGCGCGTGCCGCTGGTGGGACCGCGGAACTTCGCGGTGTCCACCGGCGTGAGCATCGAGTCGGACATGTCGATCACGTAGACGATGCGCTTGCCGGTCGCCTCGATGCCGACGAAGGTGGGGCGCTTGGGAGGGGCGTAGCGCGGATCCACCTTGACCTTCGTCGCGTCCTTGGCGACCAGCATGGTGCGCCAGGGCTGGGAGCTGTCGAGGTAGATCGTCTTCGACTTGAAGATGCGCGCGAAGCAGCGCGCGAGGATCCAGCGCGTGCGGTCGGGCGTCTCCTTGAGGTCGAACTGGCGCATCAGCTTGAGCGCCGCCGCGCGATAGTCGTCGGTGCCCATCTCGTTGACCTGGCGCACGAGCGCGCGGCCGCACGCCTCGACCAGCAGCGCCCGGTCGAGCCCGCGCTCGGGTCGCTTGGCGAGAAAACCGGGAATCGCGCGCAGGATGTCCGCCTCGTGAAAAACGCCGACCGAGTGCACGGCGGCGGCGCGCAGGAAGATGTTCTGCTTCCTGTTTTCCGCGATGCCCATCGCCAGCGCCGGGCCGTTGGCCGCGGTCTGGATGTCGAGTGCGCGGAACCAGAGCCACGCGTCATTGGGCTTTTTCTGTTTGAGGCGCCACTCCTCCCAGAGCGGGGCGTAGCTGTCCTCGCCGAGGCGGTCCCACGCGATCGACGCGGTGATGTAGCGCGTCTGATCCTTGGGCTCCTTGGGCGGCTTCGCGTAGACCTTCATCAACACCTTGAGCGCGCGCGGGTCGTCGGACGCCGCGACGCGTTCGATGCCGACCACCCGCTTCTTGAACGAGGGGCGGCCGATGTACTTCCGGAACGCGGCGAACGCGCGATCGAAGTTCTCGGCGCCGGCGAAGGTCGCGAGAAGAAACAGCAGCAGCGGAATCGGGCGAAGCAATCTCACCCCGCCATTTTCCCGATCGAAGCGCGGAATGAAACCTCCCGAATCCGTGCAGCTGTGGATCTCGGAAGTACGGCGCCAGACACCTTTTTCCCAAGTTAATGCGCGGTGGCGATGAGTCAGCGACCGGTGTCCTCTTCCGAGGGCGCATACTCGGAAAAATTGTGCCTGGCGCCGTATTCCCGACTTTGCCGGAGCCGGCCTATTCGAAGATGCGCGTGGACTCGGTCTCCTCGACAGGTCGGTCGAGCTGGTCCGTCGTGATCTCGACGCGGAAGCGGCGGTCGCCCTCTTTCGAGCTCGAAACGACGATGCGCCAGGAGAGCGTCGCCTTGGGGGCGAGTTCCGCCACTGGTTCGAACACGATCTGCGTACCCGCTGCCGCGCCGTCGCTCGGCCCGGTCGCATCCACGAGGCCCATTCCTTCGTCCAGGTTGCAGACGAGCTTGATGTTGGTCGCGGACGCCGTGCCTTGGTTGCGGACCGACACGATGTAGACCACGTCCGATCCCGCCTGCAGCGGATCGACTTCGTCGCGGACCTCGATCTCGATCGTCGCGATGCCGAACTGCTCGACGGCGGCTTTGAGTTCCATGGCGTCGGCTCCGTGCGCGTTCACGGACCCATCGAATTCGACCACGTCGGCCGCCGTCGCGCGAAGTCGGATCGCGACCGTTGCCTGCTTGCCGGCTTCGATGGTTCCGGCATTCCAGGACAGGTGGTTGGCGTTGACCTGAACGCCGTCGGCGGCATCGGAATCGACATAGATGGCTCCGGCCGGCAGGGTGAAGTTCGCGATGGTGCTGCGTGCCGGGCCGTCGCCGTCGTTGCCGACCGTGAGCTTCAGGATGTAGATCTGCCCGATCGCCGCGCGCTTGGGCGCTTCAGCCGTCGCACTCAATCGGGGCGTGGTGACCCGCACGAGCTGCTTTTCGGTCGTCGCGCCGAGGCCGCCAAACCCACTCGCGCTGGCGCTGCTTTCGAACGGGCCCGCATTCTTGCAGGTCACCTTGCGGGCGATCGTCCTGCTCTCGCCGGCCGCAAGGGCGCCGACCTCGATGCGAATCACGTCGCTGCCGTCATCGCCCACGAAGCCCTCCATGAGCGTCTCCTCGATGACGACCTCGCGGGCGGTTCCGGTGCCGGCGTTGCGAATGACATACGTCACCATCACGCCGTCCACCAGCACCACGGCTTCGACCACTTGGCGTTCCAGTTCGAGCTTGGGCTGCACGATCATGGTTACGCTCGTGACCGGCGCCTCGTAGGTGACGTTGGCCGTGTGCAGGAATTCGCCCGGCGCGCTCGCCAGCGCGGACGCGGAGAGGACTACGGAGGCGCGCCCGTCGAGAGTGTCGATGCGCCAAGCCACCTTGCCCGCGGCGAGTTCGGCGCTCGGGGCGCCCTCGGGCACTTCGAAGCCTGCCGGCGCCGTGTCCGTCACGATCACGTTGACGAGCGGCATCGCCGTCAGGTTGGTGAGGCGGATCTTGTACTCGTAGCGCTGTCCCGCCTGCACCTCGGCCGGCGTTTGGCGCTCGACCAACAGCGAACTCGTTGCGCGATTGCCGGTGGGGTAGGCGCGACTGTTCCAGACGAGTTCGGCTTTCGGCTCCGCGGCCGTCTTGGTTTCCGGGCTTTTCGATTGGCTGGGGGCCTGGCAAGCGATCGAAAGCAGTAGCACCGAGATCTTGAGCTGGTTCATGGCGCCGATTCTCCGAGATGGGGCCGCATGTTCCCAACTCCGGGCCGTTGCCTATGTCGGAAGGCGTCTTGCCAGCACCATCACTTCGAGCGAACCGGCTATGCTTGAGGAGCGATCCTGGGTTCGAGGTCGCGGACAACTGGGGCCGAGATGCGCGCGCTGGTGCGTGTTAGGGGGGCCCGGGGGCAGGACGATATGGACACTTCAACGGTTTTTGGACTGATCGCGCTCGCATTCGCTGCGGGCTACTTTGTAGGCAAGGGCGGACTGGTTGCGAAACCGTCTGCGCCTCCCACGCCGCCGGACCTCAAGGCGCTGGAAGCGGTGCGCCCGATCCTCGCAAGCGAGGGCAAGATCGCCGCCATCAAGGCCTACCGCGAGAGGACGGGCACCGGTCTTCGGGACGCCAAGCTCGCGGTCGATACGCTCGATTCAGACGTGACCTAGCACTCTCCATGCATCCTGAATCTACCGCGCCAGGCACGACTTTTCCAAGTATGCGCCTGCCGTCGGCGGCGGATCTCGGCGACGATCTCGTCCTCAGGTTCCTTGGTCATCGGTCAACTCCTCTGGAGTGCAAATCACGGGCGGCTCGTAGCCAGCCGCCCCGCATGCCTGATCGACAGGTGGCGTCGCGACCGGTGCGGAATTCGGTGAGAGTAGTCTCATCACCGGCCCCGACTAGCCCGCTTTCGACGCGATCGATTCGGACCTCGGGGACACACGGTCCGATCGTGCCGGAGCCCGGAACCCTCGCTTTCCTGGGGGCCGCAGGCGCGGTGGCACTCTAGCCGCCCCGCCGGCGCGACTGGCCGACGACACTTCGAAGCACGGCACCGGACGCGAATCCGGCGCCGAACGCCACGTCGATCTCGAGGCGCTCGCCGGGAAGATCGAAGCGCGCGCGGTTGTCCATGTAGCCGAGCGGGATCGAGGCGGTCGAGGTGTTGCCGTAGCGCTCGATGCCTTCGGTGTAGAGCTTCTCCCGCGGGAGCCCGAGGCGCTTGGCCACCGACTCCAGGATGCGCATGTTCGCCTGGTGCGGATAGAAGTAGTCGATGTCCTCGATCGTGATGCGCTCGCCGGATGCGATGTTGTACTTCTCGATGACGCGGCGGACGTCGCGGACCATCGATTCGACCGCAACGACGTAGACCTTGCGGCCGTCCATGTGCAGGTAGGAACGCGGGCCTGTCGTTTCGTGCGTGAACTCCTTCCTACCGTCGTTGGTCTGGGAGCCGAGCACGAAGTCCGACCAGAGCATGTCGCCGTAGCGACCATCGGCGGAGGTGTGCGTGGCGAGGACGGCGCCGCGATCCGTCTGCTTCAGCACGACCGCGCCCGCTCCGTCGCCGAGCAGAACGCAGGTCGACCGGTCGGTCCAGTCGGTGACGTGGCTCATCGCGTCGACTCCGACCACCAGGGCGATCGTGTCGCGGCTGTACCGTTCCTTTTCCAGATACATCGCCTCGTACGCCGCCTCGACCGCGTAGATGAAACCGGCGCAGCCCGCCGAGACGTCCGAGGCGGAAGCGGCTCCGATCTCGAGCGCCGCCTGGAGTTGGGTGGCGAGACTCGGGAAGCGCATCCACGTGTTCACGCCGACGCGGACGTCGTCGATCTCCTCCGGCCGTACGCCGGCGTCGTCGAGTGCGCGGCGCGACGCCGCCACCGCCATGTCGAGAATCGACTCGTTCTTGCGGAGGATGTGGCGTTCGCGGATACCGGTGCGGCGGCGAATCCACTCATCCGATGTATCGACGATTTTTTCGATATCGGCGTTGGTGAGAACCGTCTCGGGAACGAACGACCCGAAGCCAGCGAACCCGAAGGTGACGCTCATGCCCCAATTACCCACCAAAATCTGTCGGAGGGCAAACCATCGCCCCGGAAAAAGATTTCTCCGCGGCGCGATTGTTTGCTCGGACTCCGGCCAGTTCGGGGCCTCGGTTGACCCGATCCCAGCCCGAGTACCAATCTCCATGGGGCGATCTCGGCGGCTTGGGCGGCGTGTCCCCTACGCTTTGACGTCCGCTCGCCAGGTCGAAACCGGTGTTGATACTCGCCCTCGTCGAAACTGCAGATGACCATGTTTGCACTGCGCATGCTGTGTCGCCTTGCGGCGATTGTCCGTGCATCGAAACCCACGCCGCAACCGACGTCATCAATGCCTCCGTCTCCACCTGAACTCTCCATGGGTCCACGTCAGTATAGCGACGCGCCGCTCGACGAGTGGAGCGGCTTGTTAGGCAAACTCCGCCGGAATCCCAAGCATCGCCGCAGCACCTCGCGCCTCCCGACGAACGTCGTGAACGAAGGCTAAGAGAAGATCAGGCCGGCAAGGATGAGCTTTCGGCCTTCCGTTAAGTTGCCACCGTCAAAGAAGCCGCACATGTATGCCGCAAAAACCTGCGGGGAATCGCTTTCGACCCTTCTCAGGATTGCTGGACTGCTACCGCCTAGCCCGAATAATTCATGGGGCGCGGTTTCTGGCCGGACCAGATCGCCGAGCTCCGCATCGTTCGCCCTAGACGACCCCTCCGGGTCGCCTTCGGGCTCTCTCTTTGATCTCGACGATCTGTCCTCGCCCAGAAGAGCACGCCGTAGTTCGCAAAGCGCGCCGTGCCGCGTCCTGGTGTTCACGACCGGAAGAACTGCTCCCGATGC
>CBDURV010000077.1:0-11090 GCA_965369495.1 uncultured bacterium | reverse complement strand
AGCGCAAGGAAGAACCGCCGGCGCGCGGGACGGACGATCTCCCCATCGTTCGAATGCTGCACCAGTACAAGAAACCGAACCTGTGGGTGGATGGCCCCGGCGAGTTGATCCAGTCCGACGAAGAATGGATGGTGGCCGAGGGCTACCGCCGGGACTTCGCCAAGGAACTCAAGCACTGGAATGGCGTCAAGGACGCCGCCGAAGCACGGATCCGCCAAGCGATGGGAGAGGCGTACGGCATCACCTTGCCAAGTGGGGTTTCTTGGTCTCGGGGTGCGAAGAGTCGGCTGAAGCGTGAAGAACTGAAGGGAATCTAAGATGGGAAATATCATGAGTGGAGAAGAGACCCAAGTCGTGACCAGTAGTCGCAAGATGTTCCGTGATCTACTACAGGACCACACCGATGAGATTCAGGCGGCCCTGCCGCGCGTCGGCATCACGCCAGAGCGCTTGGTTCGTGTGGCGCTGACGGAGTGCCAGCGTGATCCCAAGCTCCTGGAGTGTGACCCGGGCAGCATGATTCGCGCGATCCTCACCGCCGCGCAACTGGGCCTGATGCCCGATGGGGCGCTCAGCATCGTGTACCTCATCCCGTACAAGCACGAGGTGTCATTTCAGTTGGGGCGGGACGGACTGCGCACGCTGGTCGAGCGCTCTGGTGCCGTGAACCACGTCCAATGCCATTCGGTCTACAAGGGCGAGGACTTCGATTATCTGGAAGGCTCCTCCCCGCGCATCGAGCATCAGCCGGATCCGTGGGCCGAGAAGCAGCGCATTCAGGTGCCGTACAAGAGCAGCGCCCGCGACTTTGAACCGGCCGAACAGATCGGCAACGGTATGCCGTTTCTGGGGGTCTACGCCCTCGCGTGGATGAAGGGTCATGATTACCCGGTCTGCGAGGTGCTCAGCTTCGCCGACATCGAGCGGCTCCGGAAGGCGAGCAAAGTGCCGGCGAGCCCGGCGTGGCGCAACTGGTACGAGCGCATGAGCGAGACCAAGGGGCTGCGCCAACTCTGCATCCACCGGCTGCCCAAGAGCACGGAGGATCCGGAGTTGCGGAAGGCGCGCATTGCCGCCGAGTTCGATGCCTTGGCCGACGCTGGCAAGCCCCAGCCGAAGATCGACCTGGATCCGGAAGTGGCGGAAGCCCTGGAGCGCATGGAGGGCACTGGCGGGACGCCCCGACGCATGACGGATAAGGACCGCGAGATCATCACGGACGCCCAAGCCAAGATCGATAAAGCGAAGGCGGATCGTAGTGGCGAGTCGATGTTCCCAGATCCGCCGGATGATGACGACGACGGCGCCGACCCCAAGGAAGTGTGTCCCGAGTGCGGCACCGTGCAGCCCATTTCCACGATGGTGCCAGGCAAGGAGCCGGAAGGCGGCGGATTCCCGCCGATGCTCTGCACCGACTGCGTCAAGGAAGCGAAGTAGTGAACGAGGATCCCACCGCTAGGGTTGCAGGACAAGACGACAACTCCAGGGATGCGTACAAACGCCAAGGCGAACACACTAGGGTGACGCAGCGAGAGCGCATCCTAGAATCTCTCAAGTACGCCAAGGGCGGCATGACCGCTAAGGAATTGGAGTTGGCTCTCAACCTCAGCCACAACACCGTCTCAAGTCGCTTGATCAATCTGATGGATCAAGGATTGGTCCACCGCCCAGGACAAAAAAGGCGCGGAGCATGGATCAACTATCTCGGGAGTGGACCGGTGAAACGTCGTCGCACGAAAGACGGCGTCTCACGACAGCGCCTAGAGGCCCTGGAGCACTTCTGCGAGACAGTGCGGGTCACGATCCGCAAAGGCCGTCTGGAAGGTGTCGGACTCGAGGCGATGGACCAAGTTCTGGTGAGCCTGGGGTATCCGCGATGACCGACGAACCGATTTCAAGAGATCGCCTGAAGGGTTGGATTGAGGCGCTCGGCTGCGTAGCGTGCTACCAGTACATCGCGGCCACCGTGTGGCTCAGTTGGGCGCTCGTGTTCGAGAGCGGCATTGGCGGACCGGTCGGTTTGTTCGTGTCGGCGTCTGTTTTGGGCACCTACTGCTTTGCGATCGCGTGGGTGCATCATGGCTGAGCGCGGCATCCTCATGGCCGACCGCCTCGCGCAGGGCTGTGCGATCGGCACCAAGCTCGTCACGCGCCGGCCGATTACGCGCGCACTCTCCACGGTGTGTGGCTACGTCGGGCGCCTCGTGACGGTCGCGTGGCCGAATCTGGAGTTCGCCAACGCATGGACGGATCCTGGGTTTTCGGACGAGGCTGGAGAACATGACTTTGGGTATCTCCACGTCCCATATCGACCAGAAGTCTCCGACCAGCGCGTCTATCGGGTGCGGTCCCGCATCGAGCCGGGCGATGTGCTCTACGTCCGCGAGTGCTGGGCGCCAATGGACGCGGACTACCAGTGGGTTCCGTGGAAGGGCGGGGATGAGCCCTGGCCCCACGTCGCCTATCGAGCCGCTGGCCCGATGTTCAACGGGGATCGCGTGGAAGTGCATCCGCCACGGTGGTACCCCAGCATTCACATGCCGCGGTGGGCGGCGCGGACCTGGCTGCGCGTGACCAACGTGCGCGCGGAGCGCCTGCAGGACATGGACGAGCATGACGCGCGCCTCGAGGGCGTGGTGTGTGATCTGCATCCCGACGATCATCCCGACTGCTTGTGTCTCGTCGCTCTGACGCGGTTTCCGGAACTGTGGGACGACCACTACTTCGGGGGGCCGTACGCTTGGGGCCGGAATCCTTGGGTGTGGCGCTGGGCGTTCGAAAGAATTGCAGGAGGTGATCTATGATCAGAGGCGTAACGTCCCGCGACAGTGTCGCAGCCCCGAGGGTCCGGCACCGGAGCCGACCGCCGCGCGCGTGCATGTGCTCAAGACGTGGCCGCAGCAGTTCCGGCAAGTGCTGGATGGCTCGAAGACCTTCGAGTGGCGCAAGGCTGACCGCCCGTACGCGGTCTCGGATCTGCTACTGCTTTTGGAGTTCGATCCGTGCGCCCACTGCGCGGGTACGGGCTACGCGCCCGGGACGGTCACCTATGGCTCGTGTTGCCCGGCGCCGCATGGCGAGTACAGCGGGCGCGAAGTACGGCGCCGAATCACGATGATCCAGCGCGACATGTTCGGGATACCCGAGGACTATGTGATCCTGGCGATGCATCTAGAGGAGAAGATTGGGATCTGATTCCACTAAGCGCCAAGCGTATCGACAGCGGTGCATCGAGAAGGGATTGTGCCCTCACTGCGGTCAGCCCTGTGCGCCGTATTACGAGTGCGAGAAACGGCGATCGTACAAGCGAATCCATTCGCTCGTGGTTCGCATGGTGAAAGCTGGAGCGATCATCAAGGGGCCAGACGGATACTCCATGGGGCACGGGGAATACCCAGGTTGCAAGGATGTTTTGGAGTCGGATGTGCGCCTGCTTCCGAGGATTGGCAAAAAGCCAATCACGGTTGAGCAGTTAGTTATTGACGCACTACTGGAGATCGGAACGTTTGCGACGGAAGCTGAGATCACGGAGCGCGTCGTGGCTCGGCGCCTGCGCGAGAAAAACACTTAGGGAGAACAAATATGACCCACGCAGAAGCGTTCGTGTCCCTTGTCGCCGCTCAAGCTTCAGTCACAGGCTGGACCGCTCATGATTCCGTTACCTATGGCCGTTGGCTGGAGATATTCGCTCGGTGCTTCTCATCGGGGCGAACGGATCGGTTCCGGGTATGGTGGAATCGATGGAGTTCCTCGCCGCATCGTAAAGAGGACGGTAGCCGCGATGGCCGAAGATAAGAAACGATCCGCTAAGTTCCTAGCCGCTGAGCAATCACTGCCGAAAGAACTGCGTCCCGTGTTCATGCAACTGGTCGATGAGTACCAATTCCACGCGCACACCAAGGGTGGGTTCCCGTGGGTGGCTTACAACATCGTGGCCGCGCTTGTTCGCGATGGGTGGCGTCCCCCTGAAGCCAAAAGCACAACCGTCACGTTCGTCGGCGACTGTACCGCCGAGTGCGAGGCTTGCTCGGGCGCGCACTACGTCGGGATCGTGGACTGGGAGGGGCGTCTTCCGGAGGGCGCCGTGATGCCGTGTCCGAAGGGATCTCCCACATGAGCGATGACGACCAGAGCGACCACGTCGTGATCGACACCGACGACGCCCCCAACGCGGCGGGCTTCTGCAAGCACTGCGGCGAGCGCATGGTGTTCAATGTGCCAGTGGAGATGAGCCTGTTCATAAAGCGCATCGGGGCGTTCGTCACGCTACACGAGGACTGCGAGGAGAAATCAGATGGGTGACACCGAAACCCGCGTGCGCCCGTTCTCCTGTGGCTCCCAATTCGCTGACTGGGAGTCGCTGAACTGCGACCGGTGCGTGATCGGCTACGACAACGAGAACGGGGCCTTCCGCTGCGACCTTCAAGAGGCCATCGGGCTCGCCCACATCGGTGACGGAACGATCAGCGCCACCGAGGCCAAGAGCATCGGCCACGCCGAGGCGCACAAGGACGAGGGCTACCCCTACGGTTGGCCGTGCACGGTGTTCAAGCCACGGTCCGGTTACTGCCCCCACCACCGCAAGTTGGACACCGAGAAATGCCCGCACGGATGCAATTGATGCAGGAGTTCCCCCGTCTGGATCGGTCACGTGGCGAGTGACGAGCCGTCGATTGCGTTCGCCTTCTTCGCCCCGCATGGTGTGGTGCCCGAAATGCGGGAAAGAAGCCGTGAGTGGGTTCCTGGATTGGCCCGAGGAAACGCCGCAGCAGGACACCTGTCCCATCTGTCTGAAGTGTGGGGCCTGCGGGTGGGAGTTCACGGTCGAGCGGGACGGAGCAGCCTAGAATGGAACCGGGGCGTTCATCGAATGCGAAGTCTCAGCGCCGGCGCGCGCGGCTGAAGAAGCAGCAGTCTCAGGGCTCGCCCGCCTACATGTCCGCCGTGCGGGGGACCGGCTGCGTGGTGCCCAGGCTCTCAACTGAGCGATTCCACGGTACGGACTGCGACGGACGGCCGACATTCTCGCACCTAGAGAAGGCTCGCCGTCCTGAGCATCACTGGAGCCGCACTGTCTGCATGTGCTTCCACCACCATCTAGACGAGTACGAGGGCAACGTCGAGTGGTTCTGCGACACCTACGGGATCCCGTTCGGGGAACTCGAGGCCGAGGCCGCGCGGCTCGTGGTAGAATTCGGTCACCTCGTATGAGTCCCACCCGCGTAGTCGTCTGGTTCTCGTGTGGCGCGACGTCGGCCGTAGCCGCCAAGCTTGCGTTGACGGAGTGGGGGGGGAAGCTCCCCGTGCATGTCGTGTACTGCGACCCCGGCTCGGAGCACCCCGACAACCAGCGGTTTCTAGCCGATGTTGAACGCTGGCTTGGCGTGACAGTGGAGGTGCTCAAGTCCACCAAGTACGCGGACACGTGGGACGTGTTCGCCAAGACGCGCTACCTGTCTGGGGTTCGTGGAGCCCGCTGCACCACCGAACTCAAGAAGAAGCTCCGGCAGGACTACGAGCAGATTGGGGAGGACATCCAAGTGTTCGGATTCGATGCCTCCGAGCGCAAGCGGGCCAAGCAGTTCCGCAAGTCCAACCCGGAGGTAGACCTCCGCACGCCGCTGATCGACCGGGAGTTGACCAAAGGCGACTGCCTCGCGCTGTTGCAACGCGCGGGGATCGAACTCCCAGCCATGTACCGTCTGGGGTTCAGCAACGCGAACTGCATCGGGTGCCCGAAGGGACAGATGGGTTACTGGAACAAGATCCGGCGGGTGTTCCCCGAGGTGTTCGACCGTATGGCGAAGGTGGAGCGCGACCTCAACGTGGCGATCTGCAAGAGCTACGCCGGAGACAAGCAGCGCAAGCGCGTGTTCCTTGATGAACTGGATCCCGACGCCGGAAGTGACGACGAGGTGATGCCTGAGTGCTCGCTCCTGTGCGCGATGGCGGAAGCGGAAATTGAGGACTGCGAAACGTGACCATCCAAATTGGCGCCATCGACCCCGGGCCACACTGCGGCTGCGCCATCGTGGAGTTCAACGGCACCGCCACACCGCGTGTCGTGAATGCGTGGTCGCTCGATCTCGAGGAGGTCTACAGCGCGCTGTGTGACGACATCTACGGCTACTCCCTGCCCCGTCACTGGATCGTGGAGTCGGTGGGGATCTTGTCACGCGCGAAGCGATCGCACCGTGGGTTGGTGGGCGCCGGCTACAACCACGGGCACGTCGTGGCCAGTCTCAACGCGGCCTTGGCCGACACCTACGATCTGACGCCGAACGAGTGGCGGACGAAGCTCGGGCTCCGCAACAACGTCAGCAAACAGGGCGCATGGAGTTGGGTTGAGCGGTTGGTCGACGGCTTCGATCTCGCCAAGAATGAACACGAGCGTGACGCAATCTGCTTGGCGCTCGCTGGGCGCGACCTAATTCCGATTTCGTCCTGAGTTTTCTGTTGGACAGTCGGCCGACGCGGTGTAGTTTGGCTCGCACTGTGGGATTGAGAGATTGATGATGATGAGAACGGGCTTCCCAGAAGCGCAGCGGGCCGTGGTGTCCATGGTGCTCCCACAGGGCATCGGAGCGAGGGTCTCAATCTCCCTTTCCTCCCTCCATGATCACCCGCTGCGCGTCTGGGGGTCTTTTCGTGGCTAGGCCGCGTTACCGAGGTCCACGCCGGTACAGCAAGTGGAGCCGCCGTGCGTGGGGCGACAAGAAAATCCGTTCGCTTGGGCGTCCGCCTCCGCATCCGTTGTCGCTCTACATGTACTTGGTGCTTTGTCCGCACGTGGAAGCGTTTCCGGCGGCCTACCACGCGAGTTGCGCGACGCTAGCCGATGATCTCGGATGGGAGATGGCCGACTTCATCAAGGCGTTTCGGCACCTAGCGCGCAAAGGGATGGTCAAGGCGGATTGGGACGGCAAGGTGGTCTATCTCCCCGGCGCGATCAGGCACAACGCGCCAGAGAACCCGAATGTGTGCAAGGCGTGGGCGAAAGCGATTGCGGAACTGCCTGACTCTCCCCTAGTTACGCTCGCCGTCCAGGAGTCGGTGGAGTACCTGGGTGACAAGGAGGAACGCTTCCCAGACACATACCTGGAAGCCTTCCGGGAAGCCTTCCTCAAGGGTTACCGGAAACAGGAACAGGAACAACAACAGGAGCAGGATCAGGAGCAGGACCAGACCCCAGGTGGGAATCTGACTCCCCTAGATGCGCTGTATGGCATCAAGGGATCCGGCCCCTACGTGACGTTCGCGCCAGATTGTTCTTGTCGGGGGTGGGGGGTTCGTTGGCGCGGAGGCAAGTTCCAGAAGTGTGGTTGCGGAGCGTGGGTGGCTAGGAAGGCCGACATGGACAAGGGCAACAAGCCGCCATTCCCGCCGAAGGTAGGCGCATGAAATCTGCGACCAAGACCGACCTGTATTACTCATGGTCTCTGGACGAGATTTACGAACTCGACCTCATGCCAGCATGGATAGCCCCTGAATCCTTGCGCCGCCATGACCCAGCGATCTATTTCCTGATTGACCGCCAGTGCGTGGTTTATATCGGTGAGACGATCGATTTACCGGCGCGACTCAAGAGTCACGCGCGAACGAAACGTTTTTCCTCTGTAGTCGCTTACGACGCGCCAAGAGACAGGGCGGATCGCCGTGCGCTTGAGGACCAACTAATCATGGCTCTACATCCCCCGCTGAATATCGCGCAGAGCGGTAGGTACAACGGAGAGGCAACACTCTATCTTGCCATCAAGGCGCTGCGTGAAGCGCAGAAACGAGGGGCAACATGACGATCAAAGAAGCGATAGCGCTGGCCCTGTACGTCGTTGAAACCTGCGGTTACCGCGGTGTCGTCGAAGCCGATCTACAAGTGGCGATCGAGGACGCACTGAAGCTCGAAGTCATCACACACCATCGCGAGCATTCACTTTCCAAGCGCGACCGACCGGACTTCGTGCTCCCCACCACCGAGGGGTTGGTCGTGATCGAGTGCAAGGTCGATGGTGCCGGCGCCGCGGTGGCGCGGCAACTCGCGCGCTACGCCGGCTACCCAGCAGTCAAGGCGATCGCGCTCGTCACCACGCGGTTGCGTCACGCCAACCAAATCCCCGACAGCATCGACGGCGTACCCGTCTGTGTGTGGTCCCTCCCGAACCTCCCATGAAGACCTACGGCACATGCCTGATCAAGTCCGAACACACTGACCGGCGGATGCCGCAGGCGCAGCCGTGGATTCCCGGCGATCTGTTTGAGGACGCGCCGGAAGTCGGCGGGTTCCCCACTGAGAGCACGACGCGGACCCTGGCGTTTCGCTTCGCCCCCCACGTGGCCATTCGGTTCTGTCGCCTCTTCGATGGCGCTAGCGCGAACGGCGACGGGGAAATCATCCTGTCCGCCACGCCGAGCAACCTGGAAGACATCGACTGGTTCCTGTCTCGGTATCCGGTGGAAGTGGAGGCGGCCGACGACGCCGCCATCACCAGCGATCCGCGCGAGTGGATCCACTCGGCTGCCGTCGCGCACACCGAAGAACGCGCGGAACTACAACAGGTGCTCGAGGGCAACACCGCACCACGCGAAGTGGCGATGGCACTCCCGCCACGCGACTACCAGGCGCGCGTAGCCGAGATCGCGCACCGCACGGGGGGGATGCTGGATGCCAGTCAGGTGGGACTCGGGAAACAGCAGCCCGTCGATACCCCAGTACTGACGCCGACAGGGTGGCGACGCATTGGTGACCTATGTATCGGGGATACAGCAATAGGTTCGGATGGTCGGTCGACGCGCGTCCTTGGGGTGTACCCACAGGGAAAGCAGCCAAGTTATCGCGTTGCGTTTAGCGACGGATCCTCGACCGAGGCCGGACCGGATCATCTGTGGACGGTAGAGATTCGCCGCTCGCGTGGACGGATACAGCAGTTGGTGCTTACGACCGACCAGTTGCGCACTCGCCCCACCATTGAGCGGCGACACGAAAGCTGCGGCGTGCGGCAACTCAACCTGGAGAAAAACGACCTCTACATCCCCATTCTCTCGCAACCGGTGCAGTTCAAGGGTAGCCCGCTCCCAGTGCCGGCGTACACGATGGGTGCACTTATTGCGAATGGCGGTCTGGCCCACGGCCAGGCGGCGTTGGTGTGTGGACTGGTAGACAAGCGACACATCGCGGCCGAGTTGCGCAGGGATGGCGCAGACATTCGTCGTTGGCGCGTGTACGGGTCGGCCGCACATACCAATGTGTGCGGCATTCTTCCTGCACTGCGTGCGCTTGGCATCATGACAAGGAGCGCCAACAAGTTCATTCCAGAGCGCTATCAACGCGCGAGTGTGGCTGATCGCATCCGGCTTCTGCACGGCCTCATGGACGGCGACGGCAGCATTTCCAAGACCCGCAATCGAGTGACGTACCACACAATCAGCGAGCGTCTAGCCTGCGGTGTCCGCGAGTTGGTGGAAGGACTTGGCGGGATCGCAACCGTTCGTCCATACGATCGAGCGGACGAGGGAAAACCGCTGTAGTTCCAGGTGCGTGTTCGGCTGCCGGAGCAGATCAAGCCGTTCACATTGCCGCGGAAACTGAATCGGTACGGCGCCGTATCGAAGCGGCTGTCTCGTTCGGTGGTGTCCGTCGAGCATGTGCGCGACGTGGAGTCGGTATGCATCGCGGTTGATGCACCAGACCGACTCTATGCCACGGAGCACGCGATCCTGACCCACAACACAATTTCAGGCATCACGCTGATCGTGAAGGCGGCGGCCGATGGCGGGCTACCGGCGTTGGTCGTGATGCCACCCCATTTGATGGCGCAGTGGAAGAAGGAACTGCATCGCTTCGCCCCAGACCTCTCCGTGCACATCATCAAGACGCGCAAGGTCTATCCGATCCGCACCGATGTGTTGATCTGTTCCTACTACCGCATCGACGGGTGGCGGCACCATCTTGCCGGCCTCATCAAGACCATCGTGTTCGACGAATGCGCAGAGCTTCGGCGCAACGAATCGAAGAAGTACACCGCTTGCGAGCAGATCGCGCGACAAGCCCAGTGGCGGCTCGGCGCCTCGGCCACGCCGATCTACAACTACGGGGGCGAGTTCTGGAACGTGATGAACGTGCTAGCCCCGGATCTGCTGGGGACGTGGAAGGAGTTCCTCTCACAGTGGTGCGTGGGGGCCGAGGATGAGCGGAAGGCGCGGTTGAAGGACCCGGAAGCGTTTGGGGCGTATCTCCGCGAGCAACTGCTCATGGTGCGCTGGACGCGGGCCGAGGTGGCGCGGGAACTCCCGCCGCTCACGCGGGCCATCGAAACGATCGATATCGATGAGTCCGTGTTGGATGCGTACGAGTCGAAGTCCCTGGAACTCGCGAAGGCGGTGCTGGAAAAGCAAGGCAAGCCGATCGAGCAACTTCGCGCGGCCCAAGAACTGTCCAGAGAAACGCGACTGGCAACGGGCTTGGCGAAAGCGCCCTATGTCGCGGAGTGGGTCGATGTGCTCTGTGAGACGACCCAGGAGCCTATCGTGCTCGCGTGTTGGCACCGCTCGGTCTGGGGAGTGATGGCGGAGCGGCTAGAGCATCGCGGGGTGGCGTGGCACACCGGCTCTGAGTCTGGGGCGAAAAAGCAAAGCGAACTGGAACGATTCAAAACGGGCCGCGCCCAAGTGTTGTTCATGTCGCTGCGGTCGGGGATCGGCGTCGATGGCCTTCAACACCACTGCAAACACATCGTGTTCGGCGAGTTGGATTGGTCGCCAGCCGTGCTCGAGCAACTCATGGGCAGGCTCCACCGCGACGGCCAGCGCGAAGCGGTGATGGCGTACTACCTGCTGGCCCGGGACAGCATGGACCAAGTCGTTGCGGACGCGCTGGGGTTGAAGCAAGCGCAGTGGGTCGGTGTGCGGGACGTAGGACACGAAGACAAGCCCGTGCAGGAGATCCCGAAAGATCACATCAAGAGTTTGGCCAAGGCGGTGCTGGCTCGATTCGGACGCGGAAAAGGGAGCAAATGATGGCTGGTTTGTCTAGCGATACAGAGATCCTGTCGAAGACAGGTTGGCGTCGTTGGCATGAACTCAAAGAGGGTGAGCTT
>CBDURV010000076.1:0-11100 GCA_965369495.1 uncultured bacterium | reverse complement strand
ATGGCGCAAAAGCCCGACCGGTCGCGTCGCTATCCCATCAGCGTTTTGATCAACCGGCGCAGCGCGTCGGGCGCCGAACTCATGTCGGGCGTGATGCAGCAGTACTCCAAGTCGTCCAAGCTCAGCTCCGCCGACAAGCCCTACCTCGATTCGATCGTGCTGGGCGAGGAGAGCTTCGGCAAGGGCACCGTGCAGCACACCTTGCCGTTGCGCAGCTGGCCGGGCGAGAAGTTCACCGATGAGGCGCGCAAGAACGGCGTCTGGAACCGCGGCGAGCCGTACAAGGACACGAACAAGAACGGCAAGTGGGATCCCGGCGAACCGTTCACCGACATCGGACGCAAGAACGGCCGCTGGAACGACGCGGAGGACTGGGTCGATACCAACGGCAACGGCAAGCGCGACGAGGGCGAGGACTTCACCGACGACAACAAGGATGGCGTCTGGAACGCCGCCGAGAAGTTCGTGGACAAGAACAACAACAGCACCTACGACAACGGCGCGGCGATCAAGCTGACGGTGGCGCGCTACTACCTTCCCGACGGCAGCAACTTCACGCGCAAGCGCGTCGAGGGCAAGGACGGCGAGGTGAAATTCGTCGGCGGCGTGAAGCCCGACATCGAGTCCAAGAACCCGGTCTTCAAGCTCTGGGAGCTGGTCGAGGTGCGCGAACTGCAGGCCAAGAAGGTCTTTGCGGACTTCGTCAAGAAGCAGTGGCCGGAGCACAAGGCCAAGCTGCGCGAGCTTGCGTACTACGACGCGCGCGATGTGAACGCCTATCCCGGCTTCGACGAATTCTACGGCTCGCTCGACACGCAGCTTTCGCGCCAGATCGTGCGTCGCATTCTGCGCATCGAGGCGCGCCGTCAGGTGGCGACCGAACTCGGCCGCGAAATCGTCGGCGACCTGTCGGACGACTTCGTGCTGCGCAAGGCGATCCGCGAGGTGCTCACGCGCCTGGGCGAGAATCCCGAGGGCATGGACGAGTACAAGACGCTGCCGGGCAACACACCGATCGAGAACGAGAACGGCGCCGCGGAAAAGTGATCGGCGAAGAACGGGACGGCCTGCGCGTCCTGCGGTTTCCGACGCTTCGCAGGACCGGTATCAACTGCGCGCTCTCGACGTGGCCGCTGGATGTGCGACAGCCCGAGGGGCGCGCGCGTCTGGCCGAAGCGTTGGGCCTCGATCCGGCGCGCGTGGCGACGCCGCGCCAGGTGCATCACGCCGGCATCCTGCGCGCGGACGACGGGGCGTTGGCAGACGTCGCCGAAGCCGACTGCGTTATCACCGACGTGCCGGGCCAGCCGGAGCTGCTGCGCGCCGCGGACTGCTCGCTGGTGATCGTCGTCGATCCCGCGAACCGCGCCTTCGGTATCGCACACGCGGGTTGGAAGGGTTCGGTGCGCGGCGTCGTCGTTCAGATGGTGCGCGCGCTGGCGCGCGAGTACGGGACGCTGCCGAACAAGTGCCGCGCCGCCATCGCGCCGACCATCACGTGGGAGCGCTATCCCGTCGGCACCGAGGTGCCTGCGGCGTTCATCAAGCACCGCCGGTGGGCCAAGGAGTTCGTGCACCACGTCAACGGGCAGTTGCACTTCGATCTGCGCGGCGCGAACGAGCGCTTCCTGATGGAAGCCGGTATCCCGGCCGAGAACATCGAGGTCTGTCGCATGTGCACGGTGAACAACCCCGACCTGCTCCACTCCTACCGCAGGGACGGCACCGGCTCGGGCCACCACGGATTGATAGCTGCGTTTCCCGCGTAGGCGCTGGACTATCGGCCTTCGCGAATGGATGCGACGACAAACGCCGCTTCCGGATCGAGCTTTTTCTGCTCCTGGAAGTCCACGACGCTCAACTTGATCGAAGTGAGCTTGCTCTTCTCCGACTGGAAGTAGAACCAGCGATAGCAGATGTAGTCGCCGTCCTCGTCGAGCCCGCCGATCTCGAAGCCGACGGTGCTGCGGATCTTCTTGCTGAGCTTCGTGCGTCGCACCTTCCTGCGCCGGGTGACCTTCGTGACGACGGTGAGCACGTCCATCTCGCCGATGCGCGCCAGCCCCTTGATGTTGTCCCCTCCGAACTTCTTGACGCCGAGGTAGTAGTTCGTGTCCCAGCGGTACTTGCTGGTGCTGAACGTGCGAATCAGCTTTCCGTCCTCGTCGTACTGACGGATTCGTGCCCCCTTCGCCTTCCACTGTTTGCCAAGAGGGATATTGACGGTGAGCAGCCCGAGTCCGACCTTCTCGGTGACGTACTTCGCCTTGACGCCCAGCTCCTTGTGAAGAATGGCGAACGTAACGGCGCGCGTGTGGGCGGTGCTGCGCAGGTCTCCGGTGCCGTACTTGCCCGCCTCGATATCGGCGAGGTATTTCTTCAGCATGCGCTTGGCCTCACCGCGCTTCTTCTTGGACATCGCGAGAATCGAGTTCAGCATCGCGAAGTGCCGGCGCGCGACGAAGTACTCGTTGCGCGGAAAACTCTTCGCGCCCGTCGCGCACAGTTCCAGTCCCTGCGCCTCGAGAGATGGATCGCCTCCGATGCGACCGGCCGCCGCAAGCGTGCGCGCCGCATCTTCGAGGTACTCGCCCTTGCCCGCTTGCTTCTTGTGAGCCGCGAGGAACTCGTTCGCGGCCGCCTTCCAGAGCGTCGCGTCGAACGTCACGCCGGTCGCCGCGTTCACGCGGCACCGGCAAAGCTTGGTCGCGCCCCGCGCCGCGTGCGCCATGGCCGAGTCATCGAACTCGTCGGCGATGTCTCCGCATGAACTCTCCAGGCGCTCCGTGACGCGGTTCCAGGTGGTCGCGTCGCCGCCCGCCGCAGCCGTTGCGGCCTGGGCGCACAGGTCTGCGATCTCGTAGAGGGTCTCCGGATGGTCGCCCATCTCGTCCCACACGTACTCCGGCATCGAGTCGAGCACGGCGGCGATCCGACCGGCCTTCATCGCCGCGGCAAGAGCCTTGAGCATCTTCTCCTGCGGATCCTGCGCGATCGACAGACTCGCCAGAAGCAGCACTGCAAACAACATCCTCATCCCGATATCCTCCCAACGAGACTATACCCGTTGTTGGAGGTCCGGGGATGTCGGCGCGTGCGGGCGGGCGTGAGCTCTGCTCACATCGGCTTGGGGCTATGGGCTCTGAGCTTTGGGACTCGAACTCGAATGGTGCCCTCGCTCTGGCCAGACTCCGGCGGACCCTGCTCAGCTCGTGCGCAGGAGGTTGGTCTGGTAGCGACCCAAAGCCCTAAGCTCAAAGCCCACAACCGAGGCTGCGGTGCAATCGCCCGCCGGCTAGACGCTGAGCGTGACTTCGTCGAGGGACTTCTTGAAGTCGCGGTCGAACGCTTCTTCGAAGTCGTAGACACGGCGGAAGTCTTCGCGCGTGTCGTGGTCGGAGCGCGACAGCAGGCCCGCTTCGACGAGATTGAAGACGATGTCGCCAAAGTCCTCGGTCTCGCAGACGCCCCACTCTCCCAGCACCGTGCGCGCCAGGAATCCGAACTGCTCGATGGCGTAGCCGCGAATGCCGCGCAGCAGCTCGACGCCGGTCACGTGGCGGGCGTTGCCCAGCCGTTGCAGGGTGAAATCGAGTGCATCGAAGATGAAGTAGTACGCCTGCGGCCCGAAGCGGGGATCGCTACGCACAATTTTCTGGATCGACTCGGTCTTCTCGGACGCCATACGCGGTTCTGCTTCCTCTCAACCACTATAGCGGCTGGGTTGGGCGTCGAACTTTAGGCAATCCGGTGCCTGATCCGGGACAACTCTCTAAGTCGTGCCGGGAACCGAACTTACGTATCCGAGAGTTCGAGGTCGTTCCCGGGAATCGAGGCGGTTCCGCCGCGGTCCAGCAGGATCAGGCAGGTGCTGGCCAGGACCTCCTGATGGAGCACCATCCCGGTCTGGCCGCTCGAAATGATGCTCACGCGCTTGCCGCGCCGGGGCAATTCCTTGCGCAGCTCGGTGTAGACGTCGTCCTCGTAGCGCAGGCAGCAGAGCAGGCGGCCGCAGATTCCGGAGATCTTGCTCGGGTCGAGCGTCGACTTCTGGTTCTTGGCCATTTTCATCGTCACCGGCTTCATTTCGCGGATCCAAGACGAGCAGCAGAGTTCCCGCCCGCAGTAGGAGACGTCGCCCAGCACCTTGGCCTCGTCGCGCGCGCCAATCTGCTTGAGCTCGATGCGCATGCGGTACTCGCGCGCCATGTCGCGCACGAGATCGCGGAAGTCCACGCGCCCCTCCGCGAGGAAGTAGAAGGTGACGCGCCCGCCGCCCAGCAGCTTTTCGACGCGCACCAGCTTCATCGGCAAGTTCAACGCATCGATGCGCTCGCGGCAGAAGCGGAACTCCTCCGAGCGCATGTCCTCGTTGATTTCCTTCTGCATTGCCGTGTCTTCGGCGGTGGCGCGGCGCAGCACCTCCACGCCTGTGCGCGGGTCGGTCGGGGCCGCCTCCTCGCCATCGGTCAGGATCACCGCGTACTCGACGCCGCGTTCGGTGCGCACCACGACGTGATCGCCCCGCTTCACGTCCGGCTCTTGCGTCGTGTCGCAGGTGGTCACGCAGCTTGTGCAGCCGTGACGGAGGATCGCCCTCACACTCTTTTGCGTTTCTTCTTCCACTCTAAAGCACCTGTGCCAGCACCAGATCCGCGAATACGATGGATGCGTTGCCGTTGGCCGCCATCGATCCTAGGGCAGAGAGGACGGAGCGCAAGGGCGCCTCGGATTCCGGAAGCCGCACGCGCAGCCGTGTCGCGACGACGCGCAACACCTCGACGAGGCGGCGGCGCTGATCAGCCGTCTTCTCCTCGCCGCGGCGCCGCACGATCGACTCCACGTCTCCGACGGGATCGCGCGCCGGGCGCGTCAGCAGTTCGAGCAAGCTCGACGCCGCCTCCTGTACGCCGTGCTCCGACTGGTAGACGGCGCGTCCGGGAGAGCCTTCGGCGTCATCGACAAGCTCCGGCGGCAACCCCAGCGTGTCAAGCACGAGCGCCGTCGCGTCGCGGCCCAGCGCGTGCGCCCGCACGATGCGACAGCGCGAAACGACGGTTTCCGGCAGGTGGTGGGCGGCTTCCGCGATGGCGAGAATCGCCGCGCCCGCGGGAGGCTCCTCGAGCGTCTTGAGCAGCGCGTTGTGCGCCTCCTCCGACATGCGATCGAGGTCGCGCAGGATCAGGACCTGCCGTGCGCCCTCCGCGGGGCGCCGCGACAACCGCTCCGTCGCGGCGCGCACACCGGCAATGCCTTCCGATGGGTCGAGCACGCCGAGGTCAACGTGCTGCAACGTATCCACGCGCGCCGCCGCATCGGGAGTCGTGCCCAGGATCGCACGCGCCGTGCGCAGCGCGAGCCCGAAACGACCGACGCCGTCGGGACCGAGAATGAGCACGCTGCCCGCCCCTTCGGACTGACGCAGATGCGCGTCCAGTGCCGCCAACGCGGTCTCTTGGCCGAGCAGCCCGTTCGCTTCTATCATCTCCGCCTGCGTCACGGCCCCCACAATAACGACTAGAGCAGCCCTTCCGCTACCGCGCGAATCGCCTCGGCGACTTCCTCGTGGGTTCGGGTCGTGTCCACAAGCGTCGCGCGGTCGCCCAGCAGCCGCGCTTCGGCCAAGAATCCGTCGCGCACGCGCTGGTGATACTCCAGCGGCCGGCGCTCGATGCGATCCTTGGGTCCGTCCAGTCGCCCCAGCCCCACTTCCGGCGGCAGGTCGAGAATGAACACGTGATCCGGCTCAAGCCCGCCCGTGGCGATGCGCGTCACCGTCCGGATCTCCTCCACGTCGAGCCCGAGCCCGTAGCCCTGATAGGCGATGGTGGAGTAGCCGAAGCGATCCAGGATGACCGTCTTGCCCTCCTCGAGATGCGGACGCACAACCGCCTCGATGATCTGCGCGCGCGCGGCCTGGTAGAGCAGCATTTCGGCGCGCGACCCGATTTCCGTTTCCGGATCCAGCAGCAGGTCGCGAATCGCCTCGCCCGCCGGCGTCGCGCCCGGCTCGCGCAGGACGACGGCGCTCCGGCCGCGATCCCGCAGGAACGCGGCCAACCGCGCGGCTTGCGTGGTCTTGCCGGCCCCATCCGGGCCGTCGAGAACTAGGAACATGCCCGGCACAACGCTGGCTAATCTACCGATCGGCGGCGACGCGTCCGAGCTCTGAGACCATGCGCGCGAAGTGGTGATCGCGCTCCGACTTGCGCTCAGCCCAGCGGCACGCCTCGCGAACCGTCCGGGGCGCGCTCACGCGGAACGAACGCCGCACGGCGTCGATTTCGACCCCCTCGGCAATCGCGGCGGCCATGATCGCCCGGCGCGCCTCGACCACCGAGCGGCGCTTGACCGGGTCGTCCAGCAGCGAACGCTCCACATGGAAGAGCTTCGCGGCCAAGTCCTTCATGCGCTCCAGCGGCGGCGCGGGCGGCGCACCGCTGTGGAGCGTGCCCTCCGCCAGCCGATGACGCAGCGTCTCGAGCCCTTCGCGCGCGGGAAGTTCAGCCAGTTCGTCCTCCACTCGCGACGGCAGGCGACGCCCCACCCGGCGCGCCTCCTCCCGCAACTGGAGGCGGCGCGTGGCGCGGTCGGCGGCGGGCAGCGACACCACGAGTCCGCCGGTCAGGCGGCAGCGCAGCGCCTCGTGAAGCTCGCTCGCCTCGCCCGGAAGCCCCTCCATGGTCACCAGCATGCGGTCGCCGCGGTCCCGCACCGCGTCGATGATGCAGAGCAACCGGCGCTGCGCACCCGCCGCGCGCGCCACGATGTCGATGCCATCCACGACGACCAGCGGTTTGCGCGGCACAAAGCCGCTGCCGCCCCGCAGACGATCGGGATCGATCCGGAAGACCCGGCTTCCGCCAAGGCGGCAGGCCCAATCGGCAAGCTCGGACTTGCCGCTATCGGCGGGCCCGGAGAGCACGACCAGCGGCGCACTCGCACGCCCCCCATCGACGAAGATCCGTACGACGCGGCGCGCGAATTCGCCCTTCGGACCCGTTAGGAGAGGTCCAGCAGAGGAATGACCATCACGATCCGGCCGGAACCGGGCGCCTCCACCCACGTGTTCACCCCCGCAAACGGCTCCCGCACAGGCCGGTGGCCGGCTAATCGACTATGCCCCGAAACGCTTCTCGACTTCGGCGATGCGCGGCAACGTTTCGACGTCCGCCAACTTCTTCGCCTCTTCGAGAGCGGAACGGGCCTCCGCGACCTGCCCCGCATCGAGAAGTACATCCGCGAGATCGAGCCAACGGCCCGCCACATCCTCGTCGGCGTCTTCGTCGTCGCGCAATGCTACACGACAGCGAGCCGCGCGAATCGCCTTTTTTGTCTGCTTCGCATGCTTGTACAACGGCAGCGCCGCATCATGCACCGCGCGCACGAACGGCGACGTGCGATAGCACTCCTCGAGCACGCGCAACGCGTCGTCGCCGCGATCGACGCGCAGGTACTCGCTTGCCAGCCGTATTCGCAACGGGATGTTGTTGGTCAGGATCGCCGCCTGCTCTTCGAGTTGCTGCAACGCCTCCTTGGGCTTATCCAGCTTCGTGTACTCGCGGTTGAGCAGCGTGTAGGGGTTGGCGCCGCTGGCGCGCAGCGGCCAGTCCTTCTTCGCCTGTTCGAGGTGTTTGATCAGGTGGGCCGTGTTTTCCCCACCGGCGCTGCCGAGCAGGCGCGCCATCATCATGCGCGCTTCGAAGTCCTCGCCGCCCGCCGCGAAGAATGCGTCGAGCGCCTTGCGTGCGCCCGCGGCGTCACGGCTCGCCCACTTGAGATTCGCGTCGAGCAGGATCGCGAGCGGCTTGTCGCCGACACCCTTGCGCCGCGCCTGATCGAGAGAGGCGCCGGCGTCCACCATCTGCCTGCGACGCATGTGCGCGAACCCGATCTTGACGTCGATCATGCCGTCCTTGGGGTTCTTTTGCCGCTGCCCGAGCAGCTTGGTGTAGATCAGCGAGTAGTTCGGCACGATGCGATAGCCATCGACCCGCTTCTTGATCGCCGCCTTGAAGAGCGCGTCGAACTCCTCGAGTTCGAGGTCGAACGCCTCCTTGAAGACCTTGGTCTGCGGCGCGTCCTTGGCCCACAGCTTGAGCGCCTTGACGATGCCCTCCTCGCCGTACTTGTTACGTAGCAGGTCCAACATCAACCCGCCCACGTAATACGCGTAGCCCACGCGGTTGCTGCGGAACATGGGATCGAACGTCTCGATCTTCGGCAGCGTGTCGGTCAGGTAGGCGTCGGCGACCTGGCGCTCGTTGTTTTCGTCGCGCCCCCAGCCGGTTTCGACCGGCCGCTCCTCCAGCACGCTGACACCCTCGGTGAACCAACGCGGCACCTGGCCCGCCGAAAGCTGCAAAGTAATGACGTGCGCGAACTCGTGGACGGCGGTCGCGTGCCAGTTGAAGGGCCGGCCGAATGCCTCGGGAGAATCGAGACCGATGACGCCGCCGAAGCAGACGCCCAGCGCGGGCAGGCCCGGAAGCCCGACGGCGCGCACGGAGAAGTCGTCCTGCGCCTTGAAGCACTCCACGAGCACCGGCTTGTCCGGCTCGAATCCGTAGCGCTTGACCATGTCGTCCCACGACGCCTCGAGCGCGTCGGCGAGGAACAGGTGGTGGATGTCGTACTCGGCCGGGTCGTAGCGGATGACGAAGTGCTCCGTCTTCTGCTCGACCATCGTGTCGGAGACGTACTTGAGGACGGTGCGGAAGTTCTCGCGCACCGGATGGCTGTAGGGAAACAGCTCGATCGATTTCTGCAACGCGCTGATCGCCTCGTCGGCGCGGCCGAGGTTGGCCAGGTAGATGCCCACGTCCGCGTGCGCCTCGAAGTTCGTGGGCTGGATGCGGAGCCCGCGCTTGAGCAGCTTGACCGCCACCTCGTAGCGCCGTTGACGCGATGCGACGACGGTGCCCGCGATGTGGAACGCGCGCCCGTAGGTCGGATCGACTTCGAGCACCTTCTTCATGCCCGCCTCGAACGCTTCGCTGTCGCCGCGCAACAGCTTCAGCGTGGCGGCGAGGGCGAGCGTTTCGCGGTGCTGCGGGTTGATGGCGAGGGCCTTGTCGATGTGCACCTGCGCCTGGCCGTAGACGTTGTCCTCCATGAGGATCTTGGCCTGAATCGCGTGCGCGCCGGTGTGGTGCGGGTTGATCAGCAGCGCCGAGGCCGCCATTTCGCGCACCTCCGCCTGGTTCCAGCCGACGCCCAAAGAGCGCGCCACCTCGACATACAGGTCCGCCAACTCCGGGTTGCGCTTGGTGACCACATCGCGCGCCTTGCGGGCACGCGCGATGGCGCGCTCGCGTTCATTGCGCGTGATGCGCACGTACTCGATCCACGCCTCCCAATTGGACTCGTCCAGTCGCCGTGCGTAGCCGATGAGTTCCAGCGCGTTCTCGACGAACTCGTACTCGAGCGGATAGAGCTCCACGTACAGGCGCAGCGAGGCCGCGATGCTCGTCATCTCCTCGGAGAGCGGGCGCGCCTTGTCCGGCTCGCTGCGCAGCGTGTCCGCATCGAAGGCCGCCTCCGCCAGCAGGTCGTAGCGACGCTTGTAGTGCGCCACCACGCGATCGAGCGCATCCTTGGCGTCGTCGCGCTTGCCGTTGGCGGCGTAGGCGCGGGCCAGCAGATGCGCGGCACGCACGCCGTTCAGGTCGAGCTTGCCGGTGTCGGGTACGAGCGGGCGCATCGCACTGCGGACGGCACCCAGCTTGCCTTCGCGCAGATCGATCTGTGCCTGCAGTAGCAGGGCGGGAACCGCCTCGGGCGAGTCCGCGGGCAGGTCCTTCAGGACTTGCTCGATCTGCTCGCGCGCCGTCTCGTAGCCACCCAAGGCAAGACTGCAGCGCACCAGGCCGAGGCGGGCGCCAACGTGGGTCGGATCGCGCTTGAGCGCCTTCTTGAAACGCAAACGCGCCTCGTCATAGCCGCCTTCGCGGAAACTTTCGATGCCGCGATCAACGTAACGCTCGACGAGATCCTGCACCTCGTCGGGCGGCAGAAGGTCGTCTTGCGCACGGGAAACGAGCGCGAATGCGGCAAGAAGGATGAGGGTCGCAGGGAGAAGGAACGAGCGCATAGGCAGGTCATTCTACGCGGGCCATGCATTGCGCACGCCCGTATCATCCCGCTATGGCCTACCCGCTCGCATCCCGTATCCGTTCGCTCCCGAGTTACCCGTTCGCCGTCATCGGAGCGCAGGTCCAGAAGCTCAAGGATCAGGGTCTTTCGCCGATCGATTTCGGCGTGGGCGACCCCACGCTGCCGACGCCCGAGTTGGTGCGCGAACGACTCAAGAGTGCGGTGGACGAGCGCGCCACCTCCGGCTACCCCAGCTACATCGGCGACGCCGGTTTTCGCGAGGCGGCGGCCGCATGGATGGAGCGACGTTTCGGCGTCAAGCTGGATCCGGCCACATCGATCACGACGACGATCGGCTCCAAGGAAGGCATCTTCAACTTCCCGCTCGGCCACGTCGAAAAGGGCGACGTCGTGCTCTGCCCCACGCCGGGCTATCCGCCGTACGCGCGCGGCGCGCAGTTCGCCGGCGGCGAGCCCTACTTCATGCCGCTCCATCGCGAAACCGGCTACCTGCCCGACCTCGCTGCGATTCCCGCCGACGTCGTCGAGCGCGCGCGCATCCTGTGGCTCTGCTACCCGGGTGCGCCGACCGGCGTCAACGCGCCCAAGGCGTTCTTCGAAGAGGCGATCGCCTGGGGCCGCGAGCACAACGTCATCGTCGTCAACGACGAGGCGTACTGTGACTTGTACTTTGACGGCGAGCCGCCCCATTCGATACTCGAGTATGGCCTCGAAGGCGTAATCGCGTTCCACTCGATGAGCAAGCGCAGCGCGATGACCGGATGGCGCATCGGATGGACGGCCGGCGACCCGGAAATCATCGCCACCTTCCGCAAGGTCAAGACGAACATCGACTCCGGTTGTCCCACCTTCGTGCAGGACGCGGCGGCGGCCGCGCTCAAGGACGAGAGCCATGTGATCGAAGCGCGCGCCGACTACAAGGCCAAGCGCGATCTGCTCCAGGCGTGTTTTGGGGAACTCGGCTTCGACGACTGCGCGCCGGCC
>CBDURV010000075.1:0-11105 GCA_965369495.1 uncultured bacterium | reverse complement strand
GTGATGCCCATGCGCGCCTGCTCGTCCGCCGCGATGTCGGAGTGCGTCATCGTGCCGGGATGCTCCGCGAGCGACTCGGTGCCGCCGAGACTCACCGCCAACTTGATCAGTTGGAGCGCGTTGAGCAGGCGGAACGCCTCGGCCTCGCCGCCGACCACCTCGAACGAAATGATCGAGCCGGGCGAGAGGCACTGCCGCTTGTAGAGCGCGAACGACTCGTCCTCTTCCGTGAGATGGCCAAGGTAGTACACCTTCGCCACCTTGGGATGGTCGGCGAGGAAGTCGGCGACGTAGCGTGCGTTCTTCATCTGGCAGGTCATGCGGAGCTTGAGCGTTTCGAGGCTGCGCATGAGTAGCCAGCCGGTCCACGGGCCGGACATCGTGCCGAGGAAGGTGCGGAAACCGCGAATCGGTTCGAGGTACTTGTTGCCGCCCACGCATGCGCCGGCGATCACGTCGCTGTGGCCTCCGATGAACTTGGTCGCGGAGTAGATCACGATGTCGGCGCCGTGCTCCATCGGATGTTGCCAGACGGGACCGAGAAACGTGTTGTCAACGACCAGCGGCGCATCGTGCTTGTGCGCGAAGTCCGCCCACTGTTGGATGTCCACCAGCGCGTTGGTCGGGTTCGCGGGCGTTTCGATAAACACCATCGCGACGCGTCCCGCGCCTTCCGGCAATCGAGGCGGCTCGCCGGCGGTGATGCCGAGGGCAGTGATCCCGAACTCCGGCGCGATGTGACGCAGGAAGTGATCGCTGCCGCCGTAGATGGGAACGCTGTGCACGATCGTGTCGCCCGGCCGCGCCAGCGCCAGGATCGTCGTCGTAATGGCCGCCATGCCGCTCTCGAAAACGGCGGCCGCTTCCGCGCGGTCCCAGAGCCGCAGGCGGTCCTCGAGGATTTCCAGGTCCGGATTGTTGAGCCGGCTGTAAATGAGGCCGAGTTCCTCGTCCTGCTTCTTGTCGCGCAGCCCATAGGCGAGTTCGAAGAAGGCCTTGCCCGCTTCGGCGCTCTTGAAGACGAACGTGGACGTCTGGAAAATCGGTGACTTGAGTGCGCCCTCGGAAAGCTGCGGATCGTAGCCGTAGCTCATCATCAGGGACTCGGGACGCAGCTCTCGGTTGCCGAGGCGGGGGAGGTCTTGCGGTTCCACGATCGGATTGTCCTCCCGATAAGGTGTTGACGCCCGTTATTGATCGGGCACACTTGATCGCAGCGCGAATGGTCGCGCACCCAGAACAGGAGGCACCCGATGGCCAAAGTAATGACTACTGATTCCCGCGGCACCGGTGCGGCCTCCAGCGCTCGCTAGAAGCGCACGCCGGTTCCCCCCAGTCCAAGTTCCGTAGCCGCACTCTGCGCTGCGCGATTTGTGAACTCCAATCTTGGGGACCGAAACATTGAACAATCTCGAACACCTCGGGTGGGACGCATCCCTCGCGTCCGCCTTTGGGGAATACGCCAACGCCGGGCATCGGCCCGCACGCGTAAGCGCACAGGAACGTGAGGGCTACAAGGTCATGGGCGCGGGCGGCGAACTGCCGGCCACGCTCGCCGGGCGCTTCCACCATCGCGTCCGCCATTCGGAGGACATCCCGGCAGTCGGCGACTGGGTCGCCACGAGCGTGCACGACGGCTTTGCGCGCATTCACGCGCTGCTGCCCCGTCGCACGGTCTTACGCCGCAAGCTGTCCAATGAACGCGTGTTTGCGCCGCAGGTGGTGGCGTCGAACTTCGACATCGTCTTCATCGCCACTTCGGCCAACCGAGAATTCAACCCGCGGCGTCTGGAACGCATGCTGACGCTCGTATGGGAGAGCGGCGCCACGCCGGTGGTGCTGCTGACCAAGATCGATCTTGTGGACGACCCGGCGCCGCTGATCGAACGGGCCGAGGCCGCCGCATACGGAACGACGGTGCACGCGTTGAGTGCGCACAGCGGAGTCGGCTGCGCGGCGTTGGCCGAGTATCGGACGGGCCGCAGGACGTTCGTGATGCTGGGCTCGTCGGGCGTCGGCAAATCTACGCTCACCAACCTGCTGCTGGGCGAGAAGCGCATGTACGTCAACGCGGTGCGCGCGGACGACGACCGCGGGCGCCACACGACGACCTCGCGCAATCTGCTGCTGCTGCCGGAAGGCGGCGCGATCATCGACACGCCGGGAATCCGCGCGGTCGCACTCTGGGCCGCGGAGGAGGGGCTGAGTAGCGCCTTCGGCGATATCGAGGAGTTGGCGGCGGACTGCCGTTTCAACGACTGCGGTCACAAGGGCGAACCCGGTTGCGCGGTCGGAGCCGCACTCGCCGACGGAACGCTCGACGCAGACCGGTTTGCTTCCTATCAGAAGTTGGATCGCGAACTGGCGCACATCGAGCGCAAGCAGAACCGCCAGACGGCGAGTAACACGAAGCAGAAGTGGAAGAAGATCACCAAGAACATGCGGCGATCGAATGCGAATCGGCGCGAGTGGGGGCGGTGAGGTGGAGGCTTGACGCTGTACGCTTTACGCTCTACGCCGCGACGTTGGAGCGGGTGGAGGGCGTAACGGGTGTGGGGCGTTCGCGTAGCAGGAGCGGTGTGAAGGTGGCCTGTCGCGGGGAGTTTGGTTTGGGCGCGCCGTGTGCATTGGGAGCCGTATGCGCTGGTTCCTCGTTCTGTGTGCGTTCGGCACTGCGGCGATTCTTCACGCCGCTCACGTCGAGCCCCCCGCGGGGATTCGGGGGGCTCGTTTGGTGGCGGACTGGCCGCCGAAGATCGAGCGCGAGGTTCAGAGTCGATCGGCGCCTCCTCCGCCATTGCCCCCCAAGCCTGCCGCCGCCGTTCGGAAAACGGAGCGCCCGCCGCCCGCCGAGGCGATGGTGGGGCAGTCCGCGGTGGCGCGCGGCGTGCTCGTGGATGAGACGGGCGCGCCCGTGCCGGCCGGTGAAATTCGAGGCATGGGTTTTCGCCCTCGGCGGGGGGCGAAGCGCTACGAGATCGAGGGGTATGCGCGCGACGGCGTCTTCGTCTTCCGCTACGCCTCGGTGATGCCGTGGCTCCCCCCGACGGACCAACTGACGCTCCGGGTCGCCGCCCCCGGATTCGTCCACGAACGGTTTGTCGTGGCGCGCGAGGCTACCGCCGCCCTGCTGCGCGGCGAGTCGGTGGAGGGGCTTACTCTCGTTCTCCAACGAGGAGCGATCGTGGAGGGAACGGTGCGCGGTCCCGACGGGAGGCCGGTGGCGGGAATCTACGTGGGCGTCGTTGACGATCCGCTCGCTGACATGTCCGATTGGAGGACGCGGCAGTCCACGGACGAGCACGGCTGGTTCCGCCTGGTCGACCTCGACCCGTGCCGAAGGCTCTGGATTTACACGAGGAACAGAAAGTTGATTGCGCGGCCACTGCCGTTGCCGCCTCTTCACGCGACCACGGTGACGCATCAGTCGCTGTTCCTGCAACATGTGACCCGGACCGAGGTGCTGTTCGAGATGGGCACGTCGGATTCGATCCGCATCAACGACCGGCGCTTCTGGATACCCATGGAAGCGGGGCGGCATCGCACGGTGCTCAGGTCGGGTCCGCATCGGTGCGCGTTCAAGAATACCGAGGGCGAGTTGATCAAGACGATCCGGTTCTGGATCGAGCCGCACGAACGCGAGCGGCATGTATGGGTCGGCAAATAGCGTCCATCCGAATACGTCCGTCCCGGATGGTGTAACGACTGGCAGATGAAACTTGAACCCGACCGTCTGATCGCGACTGCCAGCCGATTGCGCGACCGCATCCTGGAGCGGTTCCCGGACCATTCGCTGGGCAAAGAGGTGGCCGAGCGTGTGGTCGAGGTCGCCCGGGATGCCGCGGGCCAGGCCGCGCACCTCGCTCGCCCGAACTACCTGGTTCGCGGCGGAACTTGGCTGCTGGTGCTCTCGATTCCCGCCATGCTGTTCCTGCTGATCGTGAAGGTGGGCTGGCACATCGAGATCAAGAACCTGGCGGAACTGGTTCCCTTCCTGCAGGCGGGCATCGAGAGCTTCATTTTCCTCGGCGCCGGCATCGCGTTCCTGATGACGATCGAGACGCGCATCAAGCGCGCCCGCACGCTACGCGCCGTCCGCGAACTGCGCACGCTGGCGCACCTGATTGACATGCACCAACTCGACAAGGATCCGATCTACGTGATGGGGGGCGGCGAGGCGACAGCAAGCTCCCCGAAGCGCACGATGACCGCCTTCGAGCTGAACCGCTACTTCGACTACTGCTGCGAACTGCTGAGCATGCTCGGCAAGCTGGCCGCCCTCTACGGCCAAAACCTCGACGATCCCGTCGCGGTCGGCGCCGTCGATCAGATCGAATCGCTGACGACCGGCCTGAGCCGCAAGATCTGGCAGAAGACGACACTGCTACCGCGCATCTCAACCGAGGGCTAGGGGTGTTTTGGGCGAACGGCTTTGGGCTTTGGGCCTAGGGCTTTGTGTCGCGACTAGGCCGTCGCCTCGCTCGATGATGGGTCGGGGTCCGCGGGAGTTGGCCGCAGACCGGCAAACGTACCGAGTTCGAATCCCAAAGCTCAGAGCCCACAGCTCAAAGCCGTAGTGCAAGATGGTGTCTTGGATCATCTGACTCCCGAACACGCAGCGGTCTTCGGACTGGAGAGCGTTGCCTCGTCGTATGTGAACCGGCCGCCCTATCCGCAGGCGATGATCGACCGTCTGCGGACGTTTGGGGGAACCTTGCTGGAGGTCGGCTGCGGCACCGCGGAGTGCTCCCGACGGGTGGCACCCTTCGTGGATCGCATCGATGCGGTCGAACCTTCGGCGGCGATGATCGCCGTTGGTCGCGCGCAACCGGGCGGTGACGCGGCCAACCTGCATTGGCACAATGCGTCGGCGGAAGAGTTCGAATCGGATGAGCGCTACGACCTCATTGTCACGGCGCTCAGCCTGCACTGGATGGACTGGGACATCGTGCTGCCGAGATTCGCGCGCATGCTGCGTCCCGGCGGGCGGCATGTGATCGTTCATGGCCGGACCATTCGCGCCGTGCCGTGGATTGACGCAATCAACGAGTTGGTGCCGCGCTACTCGGCTATGCAGAATTACCGCGACTTCGACCTCATCGGAGAGATCGTTGCGCGCGGACTTTACGAGGTGGAGTCGCGCGAGCAGTTCGGGCCGGAGCCGTTTCGCCAGAGCATCGAGGACTATCTCGATTCGTGGCACTCGCGTGCCGGGTTCGCGCGCGAACGCCTCACCGAGGAGGCGGCAAATGAGTTTCGGGCGGGGATCGCAGCGGCGCTGCAACCCCACGCCCGGGATGGTCACGTGGTAATCGACGTAAACTCGTCGATCGTGGTGGGGCTGCCTATCAGCCGCTGACGGCGGACGCGTCGATCGCTTCGAGCTTGGCGGCCAGAACGCGCTTGGTGGTGAGGCCGACGATGCGGTCGATCTCAAGGCCGTTTTGCAGGATGACCAGCGTCGGGATGGAGCGGACGTTGAAGCGGCCGGCGATCTCCGGGGCGCCGTCCACATCTACCTTTGCGATCGTCGCGCGGCCTTCGAAGTCGGCGGCGAGTTCTTCCATGACCGGGGTGAGCGCCTTGCAGGGACCGCACCAGTCGGCATAAAAATCGATCAGGACGGGCTGGTCAGTCGAAGCGGTGACCGCCTCGAAGTTGGCGTCGGTGAGGGAAAGGGGGCTCTTGCTCATGGTGCTGTGTAACTCCGTTGGTGTGACTCGTGGGTGCTTTGGATGCCTCATCCGTGACGAGGTTCCGCAGATGTAGAATCATGCCCATGCGTCTAGGAATGCTGCTTCTGCTCGGCCTGTTGGCCTGTAAATCTGTCCAGAAAACCTACCGTCAGGCCAGCAACGAGGAACTCGAGGGCAAGCAGGCGCCTCCCATTAGCGGTGGAAAGTGGCTGGCGGCGGGCGCAGAGTCGAGGCGGAGTGGCGAGGCGGAATTCCGGGCTGCCGAGTGGCGCGTCGTCGCATTTTTTCTGCCGCAGTGAGGCACCTGACGCAAAAATGCGGCGCATCTGGTTCAGATGCAGAACGACTACAGAGCGAAGGGCGTCGTGCTTGCGGGATTCACCGCAGCGCCGGAGGCCGAGGCGGAGCAGTTCATGACCGACCTGGGGGTCAACTACGCGGTCATGGCGGACGCCCAGACGACCATGGATGCGTGGGGCGTGAAGAAGCTGTGGGGCTCCGTCGTCTACCTGGTCGATCGCGATGGCACGGTTTTGGTGCGCGGCATCGAGGAGACGCGCGCCGAGTTGGCCAAGCGAACGGAAGAGGGCTGAGTCTCGGCCTTGGGCTTTGGGCTCTGAGCTTTGCGTAGCAACCAGGCCATCACCCCGCGGGGGAAACACTTGGGGCCTCGGCTGTCATCGACAACCGAGGCCCCAAGCTGATCGGTGCGCCACGGGCTGATCTGGTCTCGGCGCAAAGCCCCAAGCCCACAGCCCACAGCCGTTCGTGAGAGAGCTATCTAAAGCTCGATCACCATCTTGACCACGTCCTTCTGGTTTCCGTCCGGATCGACGCCGTAGCGCGGAATGGGGAAACTCTCGAAGCCGAGGTTCTGAAGCGTGACCATGGCCGCCTCGTCGAGGTCGGGGAAGAGCATGCAGGTGAGGTGCTTGAGGCCGGAATCGCGGGCCATCGTCATGAAGTCGTTGACGAACAGCGTGCCGAGGCCGGCGCCGCGGTACTCGGGCTCCAGCAGCCACTGAATGCGGCCGACGAGCCGCAGCGGGCCGCCATCGCGGTAGGTGAGGCGCGCCTCGCCGACGACCTTGTCGCCGTCCATGGCCAGCAGCGGAACCGCCTTGTCGTAATTGAGATCGCGCGCCCAGCTCTCGACGGTTTCGCGATGCTCGAAGTCGTCCCACGCGTAGCGCCTGATGGGCATGGGGAGGCGATTGAAGAATTCCCAGACCGCGCTCACGTCGCTCGCGGCGAAGGGGCGGATCAGGAGGCGACGTTCGTCTCGCAGGTGCGCTTCCTGCGGGAATCGGATAGACATGGCATGTACTCCTTTGCTTCAAGATTAGCAGAGGGGCCCTAAGATTCGGAGATGCCTGAGCCGCTCGATCCGGTCGAAAAAAGCGAAGAAGAATGGCGTTCCCGGCTGAGTCCGGAGCAGTTCTACGTGACTCGCCAGAAGGGCACCGAACGCCCCTTCACAGGCGAGTTTTGCGAGACGACCGAGGTGGGCACCTACCGCTGCGTCTGCTGCGGCCTGCCGCTTTTTCGCTCGGACACGAAGTTCGACGCCGGCTGCGGCTGGCCCAGCTTCTTTGAACCGCTCGACGGGGCGCACCTGATCGAGACGGAGGACGGCAGCGGGGGCATGCGCCGCATCGAGGTGTGTTGCCGCCGCTGCGACGCGCATCTCGGCCACGTCTTCCCCGATGGCCCGCCGCCGACCGGTCTGCGCTACTGCATCAATTCCGCCTCGCTCGATCTCGAAGCCGACGATGACGCATAAACTGTGGATTGCCGCCGGCGTTCTGGTGGTGGCCGCGCTGGCTTGGGTCAATTGGGCCTCCGGCGGCCCCGAGACTGACGAGACGCGGCACAAGCGCGACGCCGCGCAGCGCGTCGTGGCCGGGAAGCAGGCGCTATTCGCTCGCGCCCTCACCGAAAAGAGCAAGGTCCCGTTCGATAGCAGCATGGCGGAGCGGCAACTCGCCGTCCTGGAGGAGTTGGAGCGCGAGCCCGAAGACCGCGCCGATCGTGCGGTACTGACGGGGGAGCTGTTCGATTCCGCCGCGGCGCGCAAGGTGCTCGACTCGGTTCCCGACGGCCTCCCACTGCTACGCAGGCTCTATGGCGATGGCGAACTGACGGACGAGGAGCGCGCCGACCTGGCCGACCGCGGCTGGTTCGGTCGACTCGCCTCGGTCCACGGGCTGGCCGACGACGACCCGCGCCGCGCCGAACTGCTCGATTCGTCGCGCGGCTCCGCCACGGTTCTTTTCTGGCTCACGAGTCTCGCGCTGGTGGCGTTCGCGGGCGGCTTCGCGCTGTTCATCATGACGCTCGTGCGACTGCGCCGAGGCGAATTGCGCGCGCGCTTCCGTCTGCACGACCAGGGCAGCGGCGACCTCGTCTGGTTGCAGACGGCGGTGCTCGGGTTGGCCGGCGTGCTGGCCCTGAGCATCGGGCTCCTGCGGCATATCGGCTTGCCGACCAGCATCCTCACCGGGCTGCTGTGCCTGCCCATGTTCTGGCCGCTCCTGCGCGGCGTGAGCGCAGCCGAGTGGCGCGGTGCCTTGGGCTTGCTGCGCGGCGAGGGCGTCGTGCGCGAAATGGTCGCCGGCGTGACGGGCTACCTCGCGGGCCTGCCGCTGATCGCCCTCGGCTTCTGGGTTTCGATCAAGCTGATCGCCATTACGGGTTGGGATCCGAGCCACCCCGTGCAGGAGAGCGTGACCGACCCGAACGCTCCCGTGTGGGGAATTCTGCTCGCGGCCTGCGTCTGGGCGCCGCTCATCGAAGAGACAATTTTTCGCGGCGCCCTCTACCGTTACCTGCGTCCGTCGCTTTCGCTCGTCGGTTCGTCGGTGCTGACCGGCGCGATCTTCGCGTTCGTGCATCCGCAAGGTCTCGCGCTGCTGCCGGCGCTGGGTGCTGTCGGCATCGTGCTGGGCCTGCTGCGCGAGTGGCGCGGTTCGCTGATCGGGTGCATGACCGCACACGCGCTGCACAATGGGGTGTTACTGGCCGCCGCCCTAGCTGCCTTGCGCTAGGCGGCCGAGGATGCGCCGCCGATATCTTCATCGCCGCGTCGTCGCACGCCCGTCGCCGTCAGGCGCCGGGCCAGCAAAACTGCTCCGCCACGTTTTCGTCCTGGCCTCACACGTGTCGGATTCGTTTGTTGCAACTTTGGAGCCGCGGGATGGTAATGAGCGTGCTGCGAGTAGGCCATAGAGCCCGCGGCGCTTGAAGAAGATCGCGAACTAGACGTCCGAGGCTGGGGCCGCGGCGCGTGGATGGCGCTTCGGCTGGCGGCAAATCACCCGTTTACCCACGGGGTTCAGCCTGAAACGCAAATTCCCGTTTGCGTCCGAGCCCCGTTTCGGCGTAGCCTGCTGTCGGGAATAACGGTTTGCGGAACCACTCGGCGCGACTTCGCGCTGGGCGGCTGCAGGAGTGGATGTGCCATATGACTAAGTCACGAATTTGGTTTATTGTTATGTTGTGGGTTGCAGGTTTGGGAGTGACGGGTTGCGGGTCCTCGGGAGGCGACACGGACCTGGCTTCGGTCGAAGGCGTGTGGCTGATCAAGCACGACGGCTTCGGCTGTGCATCGCTTGCGGGCGCGTTACTCGAGAACACGCTCATTGCATTGAGCCAGAACGGTGACCGCGTGTCGGCTGACCAGGTCGATCAATTCGGGAACCGCTACGTCTTCGACGGTCGCTACGGCGACGGCATCCTTCGCGGTACGCTCACGGCCAACCTGGCTACGGGCCGCGAAGTACGCGTCTATTTCGGCACGGAGGCGTTCCCCACGTCGAACGGGGCCGGAACGCAGTTTGACGGCATCCTTCGCATGGAGTTCGACAGCGAGGGCGAGTGCGCGATCGGGGCCAGGATTGGAGTCTGGGTGCTTCCGGGCGGAAGCTCCGACCCGGTTGAGGTGTTTTCCCAGTGCGGGCCGGTCGACATCGTCTTCTTGATGGATACCTCCGGCTCGATGGACGACGAAGCCGCCGTTCTTTGCGAGCAGCTCGAGGGCGTCCTTGCCGATCTTGAGGGGCTTGGGCTGACCGATGTGCGGACAGTCAATTGGGGGATCAACGAAGACGCTGACGCGCCGGAGCACGTTGAGTCGGGGGAATTCAGCTGCCTGGACGATAACGTGCGCGACCGGTTCAACGACCCCATCGTGCCCGGCACGACCGACCGGCGTATCTTCCCGCCCGAGAACGGAAACAGGTTTGAGGGGGACGAGGACTGGGGACCGGCGATCTCGATCGTCGCGCACTTCGGTTCGGCGAATCGCAGCCCGAACTTTCAATGGCGCGCCAACGCGATCAAGATCATCGTCCCGATCAGCGACGAGGGACCCAGCCAAGGGGACGGCGGCGGATTCCCCGATTCCGATGATGCCGAATTGATCCAGCTGGCCATCACGAACGCCACCGCCAACGGCGTGATCGTCTCCCCGATCGTCGGATCCGGAGCGGAGCCGGCAACGGCGCAGCACGCGCTCGACGTCGCGGCCGGGACTGGCGGGGTGGCGGTTCGCTCCACGGGCGAGACCCTCGACCTCGGGCAAGTACTCTTCGATATCGTCTTCCGCGCCTGCGGCGGCGTGCCGGAGGCATCCGATCCGCCGGCACCGTTCGCGGGCGACACCATGCTCATCGCGGCGGGGTTCGACGGCAATATCTATCGGATCGATCCGCAGACCGGCGCTGTGAGCTTCCTCGTTTCGACGCCGTTGGGCGGGCTCGGCGTCGCCGAACTCCGCGCCGTCAGTTCGATGGTTTACGACGAGAACGCGGACCAGCTTTTGGCTGGCACCGGTGGCCAGGCGGATTGTGACGGGTGCATCTACGACATCGAGCGCGACGGAACCGCGTTCCTGCTGTCTGACAACGACGAACTGTCTGACAGTTTGGACGCCCACGCCGGACTGACACAGCGCCGGTCGGACTTCGTCATCTTCGGAACGGAGGGTGATGACGACGACCTGTGGGTGATCGGAAACGGCAGCGGGGTCGCCGCGCAGTACGCGGACGACATGTCGGAGGACGTGCACGAGCGCGGCAACGGTCTCACGTTCCACCGCGACGTTTTGTACTGGGCGGGTGAGGATCACTTGTACAGGGTCAATCAGTTCACTGGCCTCGGGACCGACCTCGGGGCGTTCTCGTTCACGAACATCGCCCCGCTGACGGACTACACCGTCGTTTCGATGACGTCGCCACCGGGAAGCGACGTGGTCTACGCGATCGTGAAGGACCGTTCGGTCCAGCCGCGGGTTACGTACGTATGCACGCTCGACGTGAGCCCCCCGGCGCTCACGGTCCTGCAACCCCCCACGCCGGCAAACGATTCCCCGGCCGACACGCCGGTTGTGGACGGCCTCGCCAGGGGGCC
>CBDURV010000074.1:0-11114 GCA_965369495.1 uncultured bacterium | reverse complement strand
GGGCGGCAAGGCGTGCGCGATAGAGCGCGTCTCTCCAGCCGTGATCGGAAAGGTATGCCGTGTCGGTGGGTTGGACCACCAACGAAACCTCCAGATTGGGGGCCATCCCGATCGGAATGCCGGCGTCGCGGCAACTGCGCCAGAGGTGGCGCATGACGCGGCGCATGTCGTCTACCGGGGGCGGCGGTTTGTGCGCAAGCGCGCTGCCCGCGAGCGGGCGGAAAATGCAGACCGTCGGGAACGCACCCAGCGACGCAATGAAGTCGATCGCCTTCATGGTTGACTCGACCGGTTCGAGACCCGCGATGATTTCGCCGCTGCACGCACCGCGCGGCCGCTTCGACTGGCAGTAGCGCAGCGCGTCGAAGAAGGCGGACTGGCCGAGTGTCATCGTCTTGCCGGGACAAATTTCCGCGAAGCGCTGCGGGTCGTGGATCTCGTAGCAGAACGAGAAGTGGTCGGTGCCGAGTGCGAGCAGTCGATCGAACTCGGCCTCCTCGGCTTCGGGCGCGATCTGTACGCCGACGAGCACGCCTACCTCGCGCTTGAGCGCCTCGACGAAGGGCGCCACCATTTCGGCCGCGCGCCCCGCCTGGTAACCGGTGTTGAGGTGCACGAATGTCACGTTCGATTCCGCCTTGGCGGCGCGCGCCGTCTCGACCACCTCGGCGACGGTCGCGGGTTCGCCCGTGACGTTGCGGCCGGTGGTGCAGAACTGACAGGCCAGCTTCGCGTCGCCGTGCCAATACGCGCATGCGGGTCCGATGTAGATGCCGAGGTAGGTTCCCTGCAGCAGCCCGATCTCGGACATGCGGCGTCCACTTTCGGTGGTGCGCTCGTACCACGCCGGCGCTTCGGGCAATTCCACGGCCCAGCGGCGCCCGTCGCGCTCGTCGATCAACTCGCCCGGGCGCAGCACGAACGGCGAGAGCGCGGCGAACGGCTCCGTCACCGGCACGTTGACCCAGACCGGGCGCGGCGAGCCAGCGATGACAACATCGAGGCCCGATCCGAGTCCGGCGCGCGCGCGATGAATCCCGCGGCCCTGCGAATCGTCGTCGTCGATTCGTGCGCCACGACAAAAAAGTTCGATCTGCAGATCGCACGGGTTCGACACCGGGGCCGGCTTGCGTTGCAATGTCATGCGACATGGATCTCCAACTCGAAGGAAAAACCGCGCTCGTCACCGGGGGCAGTCGCGGCATCGGTGCGGCAGTGGCACGCCAACTCACGAGCGAAGGCTGCACTGTCACGATTACCCACGTGGGCGATGCGGAACGCGCCGAAGCGCTCGGCCTGCGCGCCTACGAAGCCGATGTGCGGGACGCCGACGCGACCGCGCGCATCTTCAGCGAACTGGGCGGCGTAGACGTGCTCGTCTGCAATGCCGGCATCGCCGACGACTCGGTCAGCTGGAAAATGACCGACGAGCAGTGGCAGCGCGTGATCGACATCAACCTGCGCGGCAGCTTCCAGTATTGCCGCGCCGCCGTGCCCTTCATGCGCGCGCGTGGTGCCGGAGCGATCGTCGCGATCACGTCGATCAACGGCCTGCGCGGCAAGTTCGGCCAGTCCAACTACGCCGCGAGCAAGGCGGGCCTGATCGGTCTGGTCAAGTCGCTGGCGCGCGAGACGGGGCGTTTCGGGATCACCGTCAACGCCGTCGCACCGGGCATGGTGGCGACGGAGATGGCCGAATCGATTCCCGAGGAGTTCCTCAAGACGGCGATCGCCGAGACGGTGGTGGGGCGCATCGCGACACCCGAAGACATCGCGATCGCCACCACGTTTCTCTGCTCGCCGCTTGCGCGCCATGTGACCGGAACCGTGCTAAAGGTCGATGGCGGTCAAGCCATGTGAGCCTTCTCGACGCGCTGCTCAAGACGACGATGGCCGAGTTTGGCGGCGCCGAGAGCTGCGACGAATTGCGCGTCTGCGCCCTGCGGGATGAACACGCCGTCCTTCAGTTCCTCGCGCAGCGCATCGCCCATGGAGGGGAAGCGCAGGATGCCGCCGATGACCGTGTAGTCCGGCTCCATGCGAATGCGCTTGAGCAGTTGGACCGCGCGGCCGACCAGCGAGACGATCGAGCCCTGCATGATGTCGGCGGGCGCCGACCCCTGCGAGAGGTGGTTAATCACCTCGCTTTCGGCGAACACGGCACAGACGCCGGAGATCGTCACCGGACTCTTCGAGGTGACGGCCAGCGGACCGATCTCCTCGGTGCCGAAGCCCATGTAGCGCGCGGTCTTCTCGATGAACGCGCCGGTGCCCGCCGCGCACTTGTCGTTGAGGCGGAACGAGCGCACCTTGCCGTCGGCGTCGATGCGCGTGGCCTTCATCGTCTGGCCGCCGATGTCGAGCACCGTGCGGGTCGCGGGGTGGAGCAGGATCGTCCCGCGCGCGGCGGCGGTGATGTCGGTCACCTTCACGTCGCGGAAGGGGACGAGGTTGCGCCCGAAACCGGTGGAGACGACGTAGTCGACATCGCTCTCCTGGATGCCGGCCTGCTCGAGCATCTCGTCGTAGACCTCGCGCGAGACTTCCGGAAGCCGAAAGCCCGTCTTGCGCAGTGAGCGGGCGAGTACCTCGTGGCCGTCGGCCAGCAGGACAGCTTTCGTGTAGGTGGAGCCGACGTCGATTCCGGCAGTAATGCTCATGCTTGCTCCTTCGCGGCGGCGGGGGTGCGGCTCTCGCGGATCGTGTCGAACGCGTACAGCGCCGCTCCCAGCGCGCCCATGTAGTGGGAGTCGGGGCCGACGTTGAGTTCGACCCCCAGCCCCTTCTCGAGGGTCTTGACCATGCCGATGTTCTTGGCCACGCCGCCGGTGAACGTCACCTCGGACTCGATGCCGACGCGCCGCAGCAGGCCGACGGAACGCGAGGCGATGGACTGGTGCACGCCCAGCAGGATCTCCTCGACACGCCGGCCCTTGCCGAGCCACGACAAGATTTCCGACTCCGCGAAAACCGTGCATGTCGTGCTGATCTTGACCGCGCGCTCCGCTTCCAGCGCGACGCCGCCCAGTTCGGCCAGCGGGATGTCGAGCGCGGCGGACGCGGCGCCCAAAAAGCGGCCCGTGCCGGCCGCGCACTTGTCGTTCATGCAGAAGTCGTCGATCTCGCCGTCGGGCGAAACGCGAATCGCCTTGGTGTCCTGGCCGCCCATGTCGATCACGGTGCGCGTGCCGGGGAACATATGCACGGCGCCGCGGCCGTGGCAGCTGATCTCGGTCACCTGGCGGTTGCCGAAGGTGACCTTGTAGCGCCCGTAGCCGGTGCCCACGACCTGCTCGACCTCTTCTTCGCGCACGCCGGCGTCGGCGAGCGCGATCTCGAAGGCGTTCTGCGCCGCCGCGATGACGTTGGCGCCCGTATCGGTCAGGGCGCGCCCGACGATGTTCTCGTCCTCGTCGATGATGACCGCCTTGGTCTGTGTCGAACCGACATCCACTCCTGCTGCATACGCCATCACTTGCTCCTTGTGCGGCGAGCCGCGAGTCCTTCGAAGAACGCATCGGCGCGGTTCTTCATTTGTGCTTCCGAAACCACGCGGCGGTCCATCATGTCGCTCTCGATGAAGAGCGAGGGGATGCCGGTCTTGTCGTGCAGGGCGCGGCGGGCGTCCGCCATGCCCGTCGAGACCGTGCGACAGCTCTTGATCGGGTGGTAGACGATGCCGTCGAGGTTGAATTCCTTGATCATCGACTCGAGCACGCGGTCGTTATGGAACATCGAGTCCATCGCGTCGCGCACGCTGACGAGCGTGCCCTCGGAGAGGCTCTCGATCGGGTTGTCGAGATCGAACTGGAAGCCGACGTTCGAGCCGCCGGACGCGAACCAGAGATACGTCGAGCAGACGAACGAGCCACCCCACTCCGTGAACAGCTCGGTGAAGCGGCGGAAGATCGGGTAGCAGGGCACGCCCACGAAGGCGAGGCGATAGGTGTCCTCGGTCAGCGTGCCGATGCCCTCCTTCGCCTTGTACTCCAGCTCCTCGACCAGGTCCGTGAAGTAGCGCGCGCCCTCCTCGGTGCCGCGGAATCCGTTCGCGACGCCGAGGTAGATCGTGCCGTCGCTCAACGCGTTGAAGACGGCGGGGCTCGACGCGTTGAGCTCGAGGATGCGCTTCCACGCCGCACTCATGATGTTGGAGTACCGCATCGTTTCGCGCAGCCGCTCGATGTCGAACTTCTTGCCGGTGACCTTCTCGCACGCGGTGATCAGTTCGCGAATCTGCGTCTCGATGTACTGGCGATCGCGTTCGAACTCGTCGGAGCCGGGCGCGCTGGGCGGTTCGGCGCCGCGCGTGCCGGGCACGTCGATTGTCACGACGGCGGTGTCGTGCATGCGCTCCCAGATCTCGCCCCACTTGAGGTAGGTGTTGCAGGCGTTGGTGAGCACCGTGACGATCGGCTTCGGGATGCGTCCCATCGTGTGCTGGCCGCCGCGTAGCTGAACCGCCACGTCCGCCTTGACGTAGCCGCAGATGTCCGGCGAGTAGCCGTAGTCCTCCGCTTCGTCGAGGTATTCGTGGGCGACGTGGCGCACGGCCGTCTGGATCGAGTTGATTTCCGGGAAGACGATCGGCAGGTCGAAGCAGCGCAGGATCTCCACGAAGCTTCCCATGACGAAGACGTACGCGGATCCCTCGCCCGCCTCGGCCGCGCGGTCGAGTTCGGCGAACCAGTTGCGGACCAGCGTGGCGCCGGCTGAGTTGCCGCGACCGACTAGTCCGGGTTCTTTTGTGGTGGGTTCTTTCATGCCGTAACTCCTAGGCGAACAAGAGGTTCTCGACGAAGGTCTCGAGCTGGATTTCGAGTTGATCGAAGCTCGTCATGGATTCCTGGAACTCGCTCACGAAGTAGGGAATGCCCTCCTCGTCGAGTGCGCGCGTATAGGCGACCTGCTCCTCGAGTCCCGGCTCGCACATCTTGGCGGCGGTGACGATGGCGGCATCGGCGCGCGCCGTCTTGATGCGGCTGAGCAGCATCGCCTCCTTCGGCTTGCGCAAGTCGTGCTGGACCGGGCTGTACGAAGACCGCTCCAGGTAGGACTCGGCCAGCGCGAAGAGCGGATCGTCGTTGACCGGGACATCCTCGGTCAGCCAGCGAAGGCCGATCAGGAAGTCGTCGTCCACGACGTAGCAGGACTGGCCGATGAGCCGAATCAGTTCGAGCGGAGGCTGTTCGCAGAAGCCGCCCTCGTAGACGACGCGAATGCGATCCTGCTCGCGCAGGTCGCGGTTGGGCAGTTCGGCCAGCACGAAGCGCAACAGGTCGTTGTGCTCTTCGCGCGGCAACAGGCCGGCGAGCGCCACGAGCGCGTACGCCTCGTCCGCCGCGATGAGCCACGGTGTTTCGCGCTTGACCGCGTAGAGGTCGCGCAGCAGCGCGCGGTTCTCATTGAAGACCGCGAGTGAACGGCGCAGGTCGTCGTCACTTACCTTGCGGCCCGCGCACGCCTCGATCGCCTCGAGCATGCGCTGGTACTCGCCGCGCAGCCACGGGGCGGCCCCGGCGGAGTTGGCGTTCTGCGGCAGGTAGAGAATGTGCGACGGGTACTCGACGTTGCGTCCCCAGATCGCCGCAAGATTGCGCGCGGCATCGCAGATGGGATGGCTGACGAAGATGTCCAGCTTGACGCGATCGGAGAGCACGAGTTCGAGCGAGGTCTTGATGATCGAGCAGAGATACGAGCCGAAGCGCGACTCCGCCTGGGTCGCATCGATGTCGGAGCCGCGCACCTTGAACGGCAGCATGCCGGCCGCGTGCACGAGTTCCTCGGGGAAGTAGACCTGGAAGTGGCCGAGCACCTTGCCGCCCCGCTCGCGCCAGCCCGCGACCGTGGGGAAGGAATCGTCTTCGAGCAGGTCGCGGACGTCGGCGAGCACGCTGTTGAGTGACTTGCCTTGAAAGGGGAACAGCCGATCGTCGCTCATTTCACCGATACCTCCGCCCACCGCGGGGCGCGCTTTTCCAAAAAGGCGGCGATGCCTTCGTTCGCCTCCGGCAGCGCCATGAGTTCGTCCAGATAGACGCGCTCGAGTACCGGCAGACGATCGAGGATCGCCTCGTGCAGCGGTGCGCGCGCCGAACGAACGGCTAGGCGCAGCACCGGGGCGGGCCGCGGGAGGATGCACTCGTCGAGGAACGCCTGCGTGGTCGCTTCCAGTTCGCCCGGTTCGCAGACGCGGTGGGCGATGCCCTCTTCCGCGCGCCGCTTGGAACCGGTCAGGATCATTTCGTCCGAGAGCGCGCCGCCCAGACGCCACGGCAGAATCGCGCACGCGACGGGCGGAATGACGCCGAGCGCGATTTCCGGGACGGCGAACTGCGCGCCGCGCTCCGCGATCAGGGTGCTGGCGAACGCGGTCAGTTCGAACGCTCCGCCGAGGCAGAGGCCGCGCACGGCGGCGACCGTCGGCACGCTGCTTTCGATGAGCGCGTAGAAAATGTCGTGGAACGCCGGCAGGAATTTCTCCACTTCGCCCGCCACGTGCTGCGGCACACTGGCCCCGTAGGAGAAGTGCTTGCCCGCGGCGGTGAACAGGAACGCCTTGAGCGACGGGTCCTGCGCGGCGTCGCGAATCGCGGCCGCAAGCTCGATGCAGAGTTCGCGGTCCATGACGTTGCCCGGGGGCGTGTCGATGCGCAGTTCGCAGACGCCGTCGCGGCCGATGATTTCCAGGCTCATGAGACCGCTTCCTTGTGCTGCGGCGAGACTTCGCGAATCAGTTCGTCGGTCAATTCGCGGCCCTCGGCGAGCGCGCGGCGGTAGGCGAGGAAGTCCACCTCGCGGTCGCCCTTGGTGCCGTAGTGGAAGGCGCGGAAGCCCGCCTTGCCTTCGGTCGCCATGTTGAGCGAGAGCCAGGCGCGGTTCGATTCGCGGTTGCGGTGCCAGTGCTCGAGCTTGTGCTTGCGCATCGACTCGATCGTCTTGGTGGTGCAGTCGGGCATCGTCATCGCGAGCTTCCAGCCGAGTTCGTCCACCTTGGCGTCGAGTTGCGAGAAGTCCATCTGGCACGCCGCGATGTAGTCCTTGGCGTCGCGCAGCGCCTCGCCCTTCTTGAAGCTGCCATGCACGATGCGGCCCATGTCGTCGAGCCAGCGATCGGTCACGACGCGCGGGTTGGGAATGAAGCGGTCGCCCTCGCGCAGCACCGGAACGATGTCGTTGACCAGCCCGATGCGGTAGGCCTCGTGCGCCGACCACATCTCGCACAGCGTTGCCGATTCCATGGCGCGTGCGAAGCCGACGTAGAGCGGCAAGAAGTCGGTCGAACCGCCGTCGGGGGCCGAACCGTGCTTGGGACCCGCCTGGCCGAAAATCGCGGTGTCGGCGGCGATCGTGAAATCGCACGCCATGCCGATCTCCTGGCCGCCGGCGATGCGCATGCCGTTGACGCGGTTGATGACCGGCTTGTCGCACTCGAGGATCGCCGTCACCATGTCGTTGAACAGGCGCATGTACTGGCGGTATTCGAGCGGGCGGCCGCTGTAGACTTCGGCGTACTCGGCGGTGTTGCCGCCGGTGCAGAAGGAGCGGTCGCCGCGCGCCGTGAAGACGACGGAAACCACATCGCGCTCCATCGAGGCGCGCCGGAAGGCGAGGATCAACTCCTTGACCGCCTCCGTCGTGTAGGAGTTGAGCTGCCGCTCGTTGTCGAGGGCGATCCACGCGTGGAAGAGGCCGTCGACCGGTTCTCCCTTCGCATTGCGGAGCGGTCGCCGCTCGTAGACGATGTGCTGATAGTCGTGGGCGGGGACGAGTTCGTGGCTATTCATCTGGCTAGTCCTCAAAGTCGGGAATCAGGACGGGACGGCGCGCGTGGGAGTGCGCCTTGAGCAGTTCGTTCACGGCGCTCATGGGGTGCTGCTCGACGAACGGGCGAACGGAGAGCTTGCCCTCTTCGATGAGTCGGAGCATGTCGGGGAAGTGCTCCGGCAGGCAGCCCCAGTTGCCGAACGCCGTGGCGTCGAACGCCATCAGGTTGGAGAGGCGCAACGGGATCTTGTCGCGCGTGAAGCCGACGACGGCGAGGGTCGCGTCGTAGCCCAGCAGGGCGTACGCGGTCTCCTGGCCGGCGGCGGTGCCGCTGCACTCGAGGATCTTGCGGCCGATGCCGTCGAGTCCGATTTCGCGTTCGTACTCGGCGACCGCCTTGCGAATCCCCTTGGTGTCGAGCGCGCTCGCGTCGAGAGCCAGATCGACATAACCGCCGAGGCTTTCGAGGCGGCCGGTATCGACATCGATGGCAATCGTGTGGGCGCCGCGCGCCTTCGCGGTCTGGAGCGCGAACGTGCCGACGCCGCCCGCGCCGACGACGACGACCATGTCCTTCGGGCTGACGTTGCAGCGCAGCACCGACTGGTAGGCGGTGGCGACGGCGTCGGCCATGACCGACAGGTCCTCGACGTTTTCGGTCCCCTCGGGAACCTCGCAGAGGAAGCGCGCGGGCGTGACGAAGTGCGAGGCGAAGCCGCCGGGAAAGTCGTTGCCCGGCATCTTCTGGTTGCGGCAGACGTTGCCGCGCCCCTTCTTGCAGAGAGCGCAGTCGCCGCACGGCATCACCGACGGAACGATGTAGGTGCGACCGATGCGATCCTCGCAACCGGCGCCCGCCGCGATGGCGTCGCCGACGATTTCGTGGCCGAGCGTGAGGGGCAGCGGGGCGTTGGGCCGGACGCCTTGGTAGAGAAAACCGACGTCCGTGTGGCACAGCCCGCAGGCGCGCACTTTCAGGAGAACTTCGCCGGGCCCGGGCGTGGGAATCGGCGCGTGGCCGAGAACCAAGGGCTCTCCCGGACTCACCATTTGCCATGCGGCCATGCGTTCAGACATCTGCAGCCTCCGTGGGTTCGTGCTGCCCAGAGACTACCAAACGAACGTTCGTTCGGCTAGGGATTGGTCAGTTCATGGTGAGACGGCTTGGAGGTTGACGATCCGCTATGCGGTTCTATTATGGAGCCAGAACGGAACCATGAATCTCTCGATAAAGAACGTCCCCGGGCACATCGTCGAGCGCCTGCGCGCGCAGGCACGTGCGAACCAACGCTCACTTCAGGGCGAACTGCTCGTGATCCTTAAGCACGCGGTTGAGCCGCGTCGGCTCAACCTTGCCGATGCACGCGGGCAGTTGGCTCGGCTACGCCTGCAAACGCCGGACGAGTCCGCCGCAATGGTCCGCGAAGATCGTGATGCGCGCTGAGGTGGTCGATGCCTCGGTACTCGGGGCGTTCGTGTTTCAGGAGCCCCGCGAAGGCGAGGCTCATGCGCTCCTTGAGGACGCCGAGCTCTTTGCCCCCGACTTGCTGCCCTACGAGCTCGCGAGCATCGCGCGCAAAAAGGTGATGCTGCACCCGGAGTTGCGAGTCTCGATCATCGAGGCTCTGCGCGTGGGTCTATCTCTCGACATCCAGCTGGTGCAGGTCGAGCCCGTAGCTGTCCTCGGCCTAGCGCTCGAGTGCGGGCTAACGACGTACGACGCAAGCTACCTGCACGTCGCCACGTCGCTGGGGATTTCGCTGGTCACATTCGACGACCAGCTCCGCGCCGCTGCCGCGCGCGATTCTTGAGCGGCCGCCGGGTCTCGCAGCAAGCGAACGTGGCTCTGTGCTGACTCAGGCCAGACCAGAAAGTGCGAGGAGCGCCGCGTCCGGGCGGCACTCCCCGCGAGCGAGCCCCGCTAGCTCTTGAGGGCGCGGGGGAAGAGGATGTTGTTTTCGAGGTGAATGTGGACGTGCATCGCCTGCTCGAGGTCTTCGAGGCCGGCCCAAAGTGCGCGCCAGGTGTTGCAGGCGCCTTCGGGCGGCGTGTAGCCGTCGGTCAACTCGTTGAAGCGGCGCAGCATCTTGCCCGCGTCGTCGTGCTCGGCCTCCATGACCGAGACGGGGCCCATGGCCATCGCGCCCTGGCCGGCCGCGATCATCGGGAAGAGGATCTCCTCTTCCTTGCGCATGTGCAGGATGAGCTCCGCCTTGAGCGCGACAATCGTGTTGACGATCGCCTTGAGTCGCTCGGGGTCCTTTTCGCCATGCACCTGGTGCACCTTGCGCGCCATCGCCTCGAGGCGCGGCAGCTCTTCGCGCAGCGGCACGTGGAAGGTCGCCACGATGTGGTCGATAAGTTCCGTGAGCGGCGCTTCGTCCCAGCGCTTTTCGGACTCGTGGCTGGCGCCGAGTTCCGCGCTGAGTTCCGCCAGCACGACCTCGGGGTCGATGCTCGCCGCGGCGCACGCTTCGCTGAGCGGCTTGCCGCCGCCGCAGCAGAAATCGATGCCGTGGCGCGCGAAGACGCGTGTGGCGAGCGGGTGCTCGGTCGCGACCGAGCCTACGGTGGTCTCTTGCGTGATCGTCATGGTTTTCCTTCAGGGAGTGGGGGAGATAAGCGTGAAAAGGGCATCGAGCACGTCGGGTCCCGCTTCGGGAGCGCGATGCACGCCGACCGAACCGATCGCGGCGTGAACCGTGCCGGTGAAGATCATGAGCAGCTTTTCGGGCGCGATGTCCGTGCGGATCGTGCCGTTGGCCGCGCCTTCGCGCAGCGCGCCGAGCAGATACCGCCGCGATCGCGTGACGAGAGCGCGCAGGCGTGTGACCGAGCGCTCCGACGCGGTCAGGTAGACCTGGTCCGAAAGCAGCAGCCACGCGAGGCCGCGATTGCCGCCGATCAACTCGATGCGCGCCCGCGCCATGTCGCGCAGGCGAACGACGGCGGGCAACTCGGCGGCGGGAAAGGTCTCGTCCACCGCCTCGATGGCGCGGTCCACGGCGGCGTCGAGCATGGTCTCGATCGACTCGAAATGGCGGAAAAGCGCACCCGACGTGACACCCACCTCGTTGGCGATGCGCGCGGTCGTAAGCGCCGGCGCGCCGTGGTCCCCGATCACCCGCAGCACCGCCTGGGCGATCTCGCGCCGGCGAACGCCCGTGGGCTTCCTCGTTTGGGGCTCCATGTAAGTAAGCGTATACTTACAGCGTCTTGAGGGCAAGAATCGGGAAGGACACGGGTTTCCTACGACTTGGACCCAGAGCGCGCGGCGGTTAGTGTCAGGACAATCGCGTTGGAGAAACCAGCTATGAGGGATCCCCTTTCTTGGGTCCCGGTGAAAT
>CBDURV010000073.1:0-11126 GCA_965369495.1 uncultured bacterium | reverse complement strand
GTGAAGACGATGTTGCCGACCTCGCAGTAGCGGCCCGCTTCCGGATCGCCCTCTTCGCCCGGCGCGTCGTAGTCGTAGAAGATCTCGGAGCACGGGCCGCAGGGTCCGTTGGGGCCCTTTTCGGGCGCGTCGGCGGGCCAGTAGTTCTCCTTGGCGCCGAGGCGCCAGATGCGCGACTCCGGCAGACCGATGTCGTCGCGCCAGATGGCGTACGCCTCGTCGTCATCCTCGTAGACCGAGACCCAGAGCTTGTCCTTCGGCAGTTTGACGACTTCGGTCAGGAACTCCCACTGCCAGGCGATGGCTTCCTTCTTGAAGTAGTCGCCAAAGCTGAAGTTGCCCAGCATCTCGAAAAACGTCTGGTGAAAGCAGGTCCGCCCGACGTTGTCGAGGTCGCCCGTACGGAGGCATTTCTGCGAAGTCACGGCGCGCGAAAACGGCAGGTTTCCGACGCCCATGAACATCTCCTTGAACTGGTTCATGCCCGCGCCGGTGAACAGCACCGTCGGGTCGTTGGCGGGAACCAGCGAGTCGCTCGGGTAACGGGTGTGCCCCTTGGACTCAAAGAAGGCGAGATAAGCCTCGCGAAGCGCATTCGGCGTCATGGACATGGGTCTAGGGGGCATTCTAGGCTCCGTGTTAGAAAAATCCGTCGGCCCGAGGCGAGTCGAGGACAAGCCTTGCGATCCGCGCCGACAACGCTGTGTTTACGGAGCACTACTGCTAGGAGGCGCGGGGAAGCAGGGCGCTGCCGCAGACCGCCGAAGCCAGGAGTTTTCCAAGACGGAGCCTAGGCTGGGGGCAACTGGGGTTCAGTCGTCTTGCGGTGAACGCTCATCATCCACGGCGATGGTCAGGTCCGTGCTGCCTGCCTTCACGCCCTCGCGGCGTAGGTCTGGCACGCCCTTTTCTCGGACGACAATCGTGAGAGCGCCTGTTTCTTCGGCGGCGACGACGAGCTTGAAGCGACCCGCTGAATCGGTCGTGGCTGATGTCAGAAAGTCACCGTCACGACGCAGCCACAAACTCACGTTGGGGATGCCGACGCCCTGGCGCATGACAATACCGGTGATTGGCGCGGCGAGGCGGAGACGCAGCTCGCACTCGTCCGTGTCCAACGGCGCGACAGTCGGACGTGGCATCGCGAACTCGTCGCTCGCGAACTTGACGCGCAGCGTCAGCTTCGATCCCTTGCGCCGCTTGACCTCCAGCAGGCCGTTTTGGTCGGTGCGCTCGTGGCGTGACCAGGGCGAAACGCTGGCGCCTTCGACGGGCGTTCCGTCGGGGTAGAGCACGCGAATACGAAAGTCGGTCAGCGGTTGTGACGGGCCTCCGCTCAGCTTCAGTTCGAGCCCGGTCGCGCCCGGGGCAATGTCCTGCACATTGCCGTTCGATCCATCGCGCGAGTGTCCGAAATTGCCCGAGCGTCGTCCCTCGAATACGACCCGGATGGGCGGTCCGTCGGCGACAAGTAGTTTGAATACTCCGTTCGCGTCCGCATCGCCCATGGCAAGCAGATGTTCGCCACGGTAAGCACGAAGTACCGCGTTTGCGAAGGGCTCGCCGTCCGCGGCGACCACCCGCCCGGAAACCGGAAGCAACTCTGGCACGACGATCCGGCAACTGGACGCGTCGCCTTCGATCCTGTGGTTGACCAGCGAACGGCGCGCCTGCCACCAGTAGACTCGCGTCGGGGGCTCCGTCGGGTTGAACCGTGCGATTCCATTGTTGTCCGTCTCGCCGTTGAGGGTTTCGCCGCCGGCAACAAGACTCAGCGCGATTCCGACGGCGGGTTCTCCGGCGGAATTGACGACCGTCACTGCAAACGCTCGGCCCGCGGGTAGCTCCACCGTGAGTTCCGCGTCGCTCTCCCCGATAACCGCGCGGCGTTGGATTCGCGACCCGCCCCGAGGTTGGATGGTGAGTTCGTAGGTGCCGGGTGGCAACGGGGCAAACGTGAACCGCCCGCGCTCATCCGTCCTGGCGAAAAGTCTGATCGGGCTCTTGTTGGTGAAGCGCACGCGTTCACCCCCGCGTAGTCGTTTGTCCAGATCGGGATTTCCGCCCACGGCGGAGACGAAGACGCGGTCCGCTGGCTTGCCACCGCGCGTGATTCTGCCAACGATGCGGTGCATCGGCGGAACCCGGATCTCGCCCACATCGACACGGGCGCCCGCGCCCCAGATATCGGACGAAAAATCGACCGAGTACCGCAGGCGCCCGGCGAAGTTGATCCGAAGGGAGCTGCCACGGATGAGGTCGGTGATCTCGAAACGCCCGGATTCGTCCAAGATCGCCGTGCGCGTGAATGGAGCGACAGTATTGTTGCGGAAGACTGTTCCGCGGACCCAGGCGACGCATCCGACGGGTGGGCTTCCGTTCGCGCCGACCAACGAGCCGATCAGGGTTCCTCCCCGACGCATCTTGATCGTGACTTCGCCGGCTCCGTTTACGGGCAGGGTTTGGAATTCGTAGCCCGTGGCCTCGACGGTGAGGGTCGCTGCCGGGCCGTCTCTCCATGCGGGCCAGACGAAGGTTCCGTCCGCAGCGGAGCGCACGCGAAACCGCGAGATTCCATAGCGGCCCACTTCCGCTCCCGTGATCGGCGCATTGGTTTCGGCAGCCACGATGCGCCCACGCAGCACGCGTCCGCCGCGATAGCGAAGTCGCAGAGGCTCGTGCGGGACGGCCTTGTGGTTCACGATGGATCCGTGGTCGGAGTGCACCGCCTCGACCGTGACCTTTTCGCCGCCCGGTACGATCGGGAATGTCGCGGCGCCCTCCTCTCCGGTGATGCTTTCGAGCGCGAACGCTCCTTTGCGGTGCGTGCGCCGCCGGACGTAGACGTGGGCGCCTTTGACCGGACGCCCTTCCGCATCCTCGACCCGAACGGTCCATGGTGCGCCAGCGTCGAGTTCGATTTCGACGCGCGCGCCAGACGGATACGGTCCAACCTCGATTGGTAGGAATCCGACGGCCGTCACGCGAAGTGTCACCTTGCTCGTGCCCACGTCGGCGAGCGCGAACGTGCCATCCTCGCGCGAGCGCACCGACGCGACCGTCTCCGGCTTGATGAGCCCCATTCGAGCGAAATCGATCTCACCGCGCCCGGGCAGATGGAGCGCCTCGATGAGCGCCCCCGCGATTGGGCGCTGGTCGTTCGCCTGAAGTACCAAACCGCGAATGTCGCGGTCCGGATCGATGGCCGTGCGCGGCTCAACTGATTGCAGTTCCGGTTCCGCAGGAGCTTGCACCGCAGTAGTTTCGCGCGTTGCGTGGGTCTGGCGGTCATTGCCCTCGGTGGACCAGTTCCGGGTGGACCAAATCCAAACCGCCAGCATGGTCGCGACAGCGACGGCAAGCCAAACTCGACGCATGCGTTCATTATGCACGGCGGCGCAGGTGGTTCGCGAAGAAAAGGTGTCAGGCGCCGTACTGGTCAAGCCCCGTAGCTGCTTCCCGAGCGGGCCCCGCCCGCCATAGCGCGCAGCGCGACGGCGGGCGACTACGCGCTCATCGTCACCGTAATCGCCGCGCTTCTCCGATCGCTTGGCTGAGTCCGTTCGAGTACGGGAAAGGCGGGCCTGCCCGCCATAGCCCGAAGGGCGACGGCGGGTGTCCCCTTTCGAGTTCACAAAGATGGAAAAAAGGTGACTGGTCGCCGTACTGGTAGAGAAACGAAAAAAGGGGAGAGTCGCGCGGTGGCGACTCTCCCGTCATGTGCGAGTTGCGGCTCGCCTGTGCTCTAGTTTTCGGCTCTAGTTTCCGGCTCTAGTTCTCGACTGTGCCGTTTCGCGGGGTGGTCTCGTCCCCCCCGCCGGCCTTCGAATCGCCGGCCTTCGAATCACCGGTCTTCGCTTTATCGGCCTTCGGGGCGTCGATTCCCAGCGCGAGCTTGGTTTCGTTGCTAATCGCGGTGAGCACGTCCTCGTTTTCGTTGAGGAAGTTGCGCACGCGGTCGCGGCCCTGGCCCAGGCGCATCTTGCCGTGGCTAAACCAGCTGCCCTGCTTGGAGACGACGCCGGCATCGACGGCGAGGTCGAGCAGATCGCCGGTGTAGCTGATGCCCTCGTTGAAGAGGATGTCGAACTCGGTCATGCGGAAGGGCGGCGCGATCTTGTTCTTGACCACCTTGGCGCGCACACGGTTGCCGAAGATCGTGTCGCCGTCCTTGAGCGAACCGATGCGGCGCAGGTCGATGCGCACCGACGCGTAGTACTTGAGCGCGCGGCCGCCGGGTGTCGTCTCGGGGCTGCCGAACATGACGCCGATCTTTTCGCGCAACTGGTTGGTGAAGATGAAGCAGGTCTTCGAGCGCGCGACGACGCCGGTCAGCTTGCGCAGCGCCTGGCTCATCAGCCGCGCCTGCAGGCCGACGTGCGAGTCGCCCATTTCGCCCTCGATCTCCGCCTTGGGCACGAGTGCCGCGACCGAGTCGACGACCACCACGTCCACCGCCGACGAGCGCACGAGCATTTCGGCGATTTCGAGCGCCTGCTCACCGGTGTCGGGCTGCGAGACGAGCAACTCGTCGATGTTGACGCCGATCTTGCGGGCGTAGATGGGGTCGTAGGCGTTTTCGGCGTCGATGAACGCGCAGACGCCACCCGTCTTCTGCGCGGAAGCGATAATGTGCGAGCAGAGCGTCGTCTTACCGGACGCTTCCGGGCCGAAGATCTCCATAATCCGGCCACGCGGAACGCCGACGCCCCCTAGGGCTATGTCGAGCGAGAGTGCGCCCGTGGAGATGCCTTCGATCTCGAGCGAGCCCTTGTCGCCCAGACGCATGATGGCGCCCTTGCCGTATTGCTTCTCGATCTGGCCCAGCGCGGTGTCGAGACTCTCCTTGCGCTTGCTGCGGTCATCGGTGTGCTCGGCCAAGGTCTTGGCGGCCTTGGCGACCTTGCCGCCGCGCGAATAGCTCCGGGAAACCATGCTCTTTCTCCTCTCGACGAGCCGTTCGGCTCCTCTTCGACGAGCCGCCCAGTCCGTATGACTGCGGCGGCTCTGGTACTAGCGATCAACTCGCGAGCACTAGAATTAGCAGCGGGGGGAGACAGGATTTGCGGCCTCCTGTTCGGATTGCGTTAAGTTCGGTCGGATTGCGTTAAGTGCTTGCCGTTTCACTCAGAAAAAAACGACGGATGGGCGTGTAAACGGGCCCCGAGCTGTGCAAATCCGACCGGTAGAGGATCAGATGCTCGGCCCAAAAGCGCCCCAGCCGGGCGGATTTATCGAGAACGTCCAGCGGGACCGACTGTGGCTGGGGGAAGCGCCCCAGCGTCACGTGCCCATGCCACGCACGCCGTTCGGGCGCGATGCCCAGCGGCACCAGCGCCTCTTCAATGCCGGCCACAAGCGCGCCCGCCTGCATGTCGCCGTCAGCGAGGCCGACCCACACGACGCGCGCGTGCGTCGGATTGGGAAAACAGCCGACACGGGCCAACTCGAGTTGGAAGGGCGCGTGTTCGCGGGTCACCTTGCCCACCGCTACGCCGACGGAGATCTCCGTGCGCTCGTCGATCTCCCCAATGAAGTTGAGAGTGAGATGGAGGTTTCTGCTGGCTACGGGATGCAGTCCGGCCACCCCGTCCCGAATCGCCAGCAACTCGGGCTTGACGTCGTCGGGAAGCGGGATGGCCAAAAAGGCGCGCACTGCGTGTGGCTCCTACGGATGCGACGTGAATCCCAGGAACTCGGAGTAGCGCGCTTCGATGTCGTCGCGGCTGATCTGGCGGAAGCGGCGCAACGTGAAGTCCTCGACGTTGAAGCTGGCGACCACGCTGCCGTAGATCATGGCGCGCTTGATCTGCTCGTAGTGGATCGACTCGCAATTCGCCAGCCAGCCCATCACGCCGCCCGCAAAGGAGTCGCCCGCGCCCGTGGGATCGACGACGGTCTCGATCGGGTAGGCGGGAATGGCGTAGAAGAACTCCTTGCTGAACAGGAACGCGCCGTGCTCGCCCTTCTTGACGAGCGCGATCTCCGGGCCCATTTCGATCAGCTTGCGGCCCGCCTTGATGAGCGAGTGCTCCTGCGTGATGGCGCGCGCCTCCTGATCGTTGCAGACCGCCATGTTGACGCGCCCGAGCAGCTTGATCAGGTCGTCGTAGGCGGTCTGGATCCAGAGGTTCATCGTGTCGCAGACGACGAACGCGTCCTTGCTGACCTGATCGAGCACCTGCATCTGCAGCGCCGGCGGCGAATTCGCCAGGAAGACGTACTTCGAATCGCGGTAGCTCTCCGGCACGACCGGTTCGTAACCGTCGAGCACGTTGAGTTGCGTATCGAGCGTCTCGGCGACGTTCATGTCGCCCTCGTATTTGCCCTTCCAGCGGAAGCTGTCGCCGGATGCGACCGAAAGGCCTTCCAGGTCGATGCCGCAGCTTTCCAGCAGTGTGCGGTCCTCCTTGCGGAAGTCCTCGCCCACAACGCCCACCAGGCGCACCGGAGTGAAAAACGAGGCCGCGACGGCGAAATAGGTGGCAGCGCCGCCGAGTACATCGTCGGCTTTGCCTTGCGGCGTTTCGACGGAGTCGTAAGCGAGCGTTCCGACAACGAGCAGGGACACGGGCAATTCCTTTCTGTCAGCCTTCGAGGACGGCGAGCGCCTCTCGATCGGCGGGGGTCGAACGACGGGATAGCATGAGGCCTCCCGGCAGTCCGAGCAACGTCTGGGCGATGCGGTAAGTGAACGAAATCGCGACGGCCGGACCGGCGGGCACTCCCGCGGCCGGCAGGAAGACGAAAAATGCGAGGTCGCCGAGGCCCCAGCCGCCCGGCAATCCGGGCAGTGCGGCCACCACCTGCGCGACGGGAATGGCGACCAGCACCGCCAGCACCGTCATGGGCGCGCCGAGCGCGGTTCCGTAGAGCCAAAATGCGAACAGGATCGCCGAGTGGCCGATCAGCGCGCCGAGCAGCGTGCCGAGGATGTAGCGCGGCTTGTGGCGATAGAGACGCAGCGCCTCGCGAATCTCGTCCACGACGCCCGGGAACGGCAGGCGGCTCGTGAGGTGGTGCAGGCGCAGCACGGCGCGCAGGCCGGCGGAGTAGAAGAGCGCCCCCGCCCCGGCCCCCACCCCCATCATCACGAACAGCAACGTACGCGCGGTATGGAGTCCGGTGCCTTCGGGCGCGAACACGACGGCGGTCGTGGCGATGGCGGCCAGCACCAGCAGCGCGAGCACGCGATCGGTAAACGCCGTCACGAGGGCGCGCGTGCGGGTCGAGCCGCGCTCCTTGGCGACGTACAGTGACTTGAGAATGTCCCCGCTGGCGACGCCGCCCGGCACGACCATCGCGAGGAAATGGCCGATCCACGAGAGTCGCAGCACCGTCGTTGCGGGCAGGCCGAGTCCGGCGCCTCTGAGCAGAATGCCCCAGCGCAGTGCGATGACAAACAGCGCGGCCAGATGGATCGCCAGGCCGAGGAGCGCGAGATAGGGTCGTTCGCGCAGCGCCAAGAACGTGCCGCGCAGCCCCCGTTTGACATCGCTCAGGCGCTCGACGGTGATCGTCTGCTCCGTCCCGTCCGCCAAACGCAGCGAAACGCGGTTGTCCTCGATGTCGCCGAGCACCTCGCCATGGTGCTGTTGGCCGTCCGCGTCGGTGACGGTGTCGTTCCAGCCCACCAGCCACAGCACGAGTCCGATCAGCGCGACGCCGATGGCGCGGCCGCCCCACTCGAGGACCTTGGCTTTCATGTGGGCTAGCCCCCGCTGGCCGCGGCCGGGGCGCCCAACGTCTGCTGCCAATCAGGATGCTGCTCGCGCCACTTGCGCCACGCCTGCGGCTTCGCCTCGACGCGCGTGGCGGTCATGTGCAGCAGCGCCGCCTGCGCCGCGAAGCGCACCGAGGGGAGATCGTTGTCGAGCCTGCGAACGGCCGCCTCGAACGCGCGCGCACTGCCGTGGTTGCCGATGTACTCGAGCAGTCGCATGCGTACGCCCGCGTCGCGTTCGGCGGGATCAAGCTCGTCCCACAGCCGCGCCACCGCCGGCTCGCGGGCGACCGGGTCGTTGAGCGCCGTGAGCACTTCCAGCGCACGCGAACGCACGTCATCGGATTCGTCGGGGCGCGCCTTGGTGTGGTGGATGCTTCCGCACGCCGCCTCCGCCAGTGAGATGGAAATCGAACGGCGGCAGATCTTCGGAAGGGCGCGTTCGACCGTTTCGCGTAGGGGGCCCGGGGGCGCCAGCACGACGGGCGGCGATGCGCAGGCGCGCATGAGTTGGAGCGCCATCAGGAACCGCGTGGGGTAGAGGGTTTCGAGTTCGTCGATCAGCTGGATCACCAGCGACGCCTTGATGCGCTCTTTCTTGTCGAGGCGCTTCTGGAGGTCGAAGAGGTCGTCGGCAATCTCGCGGATCTTCTCGTCGGACTCGCCCAGGTACGGGTAGGGGTCGGCGGCCGGCACGCCGAGGCGGCGCGCGATGCGGCCGAGCTGCGAGCATGCGGCCGCGCGCACGACGCCGGTCGGGTCGTAATTGAGGACGTAGAGCAGGCGGTCGACCGAGCCAGCCGCGTAGTCGGAGTTGGGCCACTTGGTCCCGCCCAACCCACGCACGGCGCGCGTGACGAGGTAGTTGGAGACCCACTCCGGCGCGATGTACTGGTAGCGCGGCGAACTCGGCCCTTTGACCGTCGCCTTCTCGATCATTTCGCGGTAGCCGAGATAGCCCCGGTCGCGCCCACGGACGACATCGGCCATGTCCTCCTTCCAGCGCGCCCACTTGATGTCGGTCTCGACCTTGACGCAGCTTGCGCAGGGAAGGAATCCCAGGACCAGGATCAGAACCGAAAGCGCCCGTCGCATGGCGCGTATTGGATACCGAGCCGGGGACGGGGACAAGCTCCGGTTGCGGGCGATTTGCGACGGCGGCGGCGCGTATAACCAAAGTCATGCAGGCTGAGCCGGTCGAGAACCTCGAATACGCCGGTTTCTGGATCCGGTTCGTCGCCAGCGTGATCGACTCGGTGCTGGTTCTGATGGTCACCGCGCCGATTCTTTTCGCGATCTACGGGGAGGAGTATCTGAACTTCACCGCCGTGAATCTGGGCGCCGCCGATCTGCTGGTGACGCGCGTGCTGCCGGCGATAGCCATCGTCGTCTTCTGGATCTACCGCGCGGCGACGCCGGGCAAGATGGTCTTCGCCACCCGCATCGTGGATGCCCGAACCGGCGCGGCGCTGAGCACGGGCCAGTGCATCGGCCGCTACCTCGGCTACTACGTGTCGATCTTCACGCTGGGCCTCGGATTCCTGTGGGTGGCAATCGACCCGCGCAAGCAAGGATTCCATGACAAGCTCGCGGGGACGGTAGTCGTGCGCGTGACAAAGACGGGTGAAAACCGCGTGACGTTTGAGGGGTGAGGCTCGCTCAGTCGTGATCGCGCGCCAGCCGGGAACGCGCGGACTCCAACGGAGAACCGGTCGAAACCTCTCCGGCTCCGATCGACATGTCCAAGTGGCGGTAGAAGGCCCGCTTGCGCGCTGCATGGACAAGGTCATTCCAAGCGCCATCGAGTTCCGGCGTAGAGTGGATTCCAACGGAGCCCGCCTCGTCGCTGCTCGATTCGATTTCGTAGAAGTACCCCGTCGATCCGAGATCCCAACGGCGCAGTCTTAGCGTCGAGTCGGAGTAGGCAATTTCAATCGTGGCGGGGCCGCTCCACGCGTGAATCGAACGGTCGGCCGGCGGCGGTCCCTTCTCTATGGCTCTCAGGAGCGCGGCCGAGTGTGACGACGCGTAGGAGTTTTCCGCCGTCCCTTCGTGCGGGAATACGGAATTCGCGGCGCGGATCGGGCCAGCAGCGACGACGTGGCCAAGAAGCGTGCTCCGCTCCTCGACAAGCACCCCCGACGGAATGAGGTAGAGGGTCCCATCGACTGCGAGCGCGGCCTGCTGACCCGTCCCGCCTCGCGTCATGCGTCGGAGTCGCGCGGCCTCGTCCTCGGTTCGTGATGTTTGCGGCCCGCTCGCACACGCCCCCAGAACGATGAGCAGCGCGAGGCTGTGCAGCTGGATTCGCATGGATTGGATGCTACCCGCAATTGTGGACGCATCCGGTCTGAACAACACGCGTCGCAAATCCGACACGCCGAGGATGAACGCCAGCCGCCTGAGGGGCTGAGACTATCGTGACTCGCACGGAGCCAGGCACTATTGCCTCCGATTCCGCGACTATTCGGAGAGCGGCTCGACGACGATGGCTTGGCCCGGTGACACCTCTACCGATCCTTCCAGTTTCATTCTTTCGCCGGAGTTCGGGTCGCGGTACTCCACGCGCCACTGAGCGGTGCCAGCCGGAACGAGGAATCCAGCCGAGGCTCGTCCGCGGTGGCCCGCGCCGAGGCGCTGTTTCCAATCCGGTTTGTCGTTCGGCCAACAGGTGAAGGAGACGGGACGCGATCGGAAGCCGCTCGGGAGCCGTAGCGTAAGCGTGCCGGACGGCAGCGCGGGCACATCGACGTTGGCCTGCTCATCGGGGCCGACGACAACTTTCGCGCGACCGTAGAGGTTCTTGCCTTGGACAATGAGCCAGACCGTCATGCCCGAACGGATGGAGTCCATGCGGAACGCGTAGCCGCGATCGCGAGTCAAAACGGCGAAGCCGTCGGTGACGGGAAGGTTGTATTCGGAAGCGGACCGGACCCACTTCCCCTCGTGCAAGGGGTCCGTCGTCAGATACAACTTTGGCGGCCGTTCGCTCGCGCTTCGCGGTATCGCGCGACCACGAATGGACCCTCGTGCACCGACCTCGATTGTCCGGTGCACGTTCCTCTCCCCCTCGAGGATCGAGATCGACCGCCGGACAGGCCCTCCCGCGGTCTCGGCCAACAGCAGCCATCGTCCGGGCTGAAGATTCTCTGCGCGAAACCAGCCGTCTGTAAGGCCAAGCGGGATGTTCGACGAGCGTCCGACGGCGTCGGTCTTCAGCAACACCACGCGCTTCGCTGGAACGGGTTTGTTCGTCGCGGCCTCGATGATTTCGACATGGAGAGTGGCGGGACCCGGGGGCGTGCGCAGTAAGCGTAACTCCAGCGGTGAATCGGCGGCGGACACGAGGATCTCGCGTCCCCCGGTCCAACGCCCCTCACTCGGCGGCGCCAACTCGACCCAC
>CBDURV010000072.1:0-11202 GCA_965369495.1 uncultured bacterium | reverse complement strand
CGCCTTCGCGTGCCAGCAGGCGCAGCCGCCGCTCCTCGAAGTCGTGCCGCGCGGTGAACGGTTCCGCACGCTTCGGGTCGGGATTGAGCGCCGTGATCTCCAGCTGCTCGCGGAGCCGTGCGTAGTCGCCCAGAATGCTGTCGAGTCGATGGATTCGGTCGAGCACCGAACGCGCGCGTTCCGGGCGTGACCAGAATTCGGAATCGCGCGAGCGCGCCAGGAGTTGTTCCTTCTCGGCAGCCAGCGGCGAGAGTGACTGTTCGAGTTTCTCGGTGCGCTCGGAAACATCGGCGAGCGCCGCGCCTCCGGGCGGGACGGGCGCGGGTTCGGCGGCGACCTCGGAGACGAGTTCCGCCTCGATGCGTCCGCCCTTCTCGCGCACGCGCAACACCCCGCCCCGCACCATCGCGCCGGTGGCGATCGCGCGCGCCAACGGCAGCAGCACGCGCCGCTCGACCGTCCGCTTGAGCGGCCGCGCGCCGAACGCCAGGGAGTAGCCCTCGCGCAGAAGCAGTGCAAGAACGGACGGGTCGATGTCGACCGTGAGGTCGCGGCGCTCGATGCCGCTGCGCTTCACGATGCGCGCCAACTCGCGGCGCGCGATCTTCTCCGCCGTCTCCGGTGTCAGCGGGCCGAAGTGCACGATGCGGTCGATGCGATTGAGGAACTCCGGCCTGAAGAAGCGACCCAGTTCCCGATCGATCGTCTCGCGGTCGGGCGGGGCGGGCGCTTCATCGACAAAACCCAGTCGCTTCTCGTCCGTGATACCGGACCCGATGTTCGACGTGAGAATCACGATCGTGTGGCAGAAGTCCACGGTTTGACCGGCGCCGTCGGTCAGGCGGCCCGCGTCGAAGATCTGCAGGCATAGGTCGAAGATGTTCCGATGGCCCTTCTCGATTTCGTCGAGCAGCAGCACGCTGAACGGCTGCTCGCGGATGGCGCTGGTCAGCTGGCCGGGCTGGCGCGCGTCGCCGATCAAGCGCTCGTATCCGTCGTAGCTCGCGTACTCGCTCATGTCCATTCGATGCATGCGCGACGGGTCGCCGAAGATCAACTCCGCCAGCGCCTTGGCCAGCTCCGTCTTGCCTACGCCGGTCGGGCCGACGAACAAAAACACACCCAACGGCTTGGCGGGGTCGCACAGGCCCGCCTTGATGAGTGTTACCAGGTCCAGAATCGCGTTGACCGCTTCCGGCTGCCCCATGACGCGGTTCTCGAGTTGGCGGCGCGTCGCGGCGATATCGAGCGGAATCTCGTCGTCGAGAAAGCCGATCGGAATGCCCGTTGCCGAACCGATCGACTGCAGGACCTTGGCCGGTTCGAGACGGTCACCCTCTTCCTGCTCCAACGTGCGTCGAAGAAGTTGCAGGGTGCGGCCCGGTTGAGCGATGCCCTGAAGATGGAGCGCGCCGACTTCGATCAGGGTGTCGAGCGTCTCCGTGGGGATCTCGACGCCGCTTTCCGCTCCCACGAGCTCTGCCAGCTCGCGCGTAACCGGCAACGTCGCGGCGCCGACGCGGATCTCCGTAAAGAGTCGGCGAAGCGAGGCGTCGCTGCCTATGCCGGTGCGATAGCGCTCCGGAGTCGATTCGCCCAGCAGCACCAGATCGCCGGACTCGATGTGGGGCGCGATCATCGTGGCGACGTTCGTATCGTTGTTCGCCGATCGACCCGCGTTCCGCAACTCCTGCAGGTTGGGCACGTAGAGAATCACGCGGCGCGGTCGGCTCGCCGCCTGAACGAGATCCCTCACCTTCGTCTGCCACTCGCCCAGGAACTTGGTGCCGGCCAGCAGATCGGACGCCGTCAGGCGGATCACGCGCCACTCGTCCTTGAGGCGGTGCGCCAGCTCCTGAATGATGGCGGTCTTGCCTACGCCTGCCGGCCCGATCAGGACGGCGGAACGCGATCCTTCGGCAGTGAGAAGCGCGGTGAGTTCGGAACAGATGGAGTCCACGCCGTGTGCGCGGGGAAGCTCGCCCTGCTCCGCGGCGGCGGTCAGGTCCGATCCGAACGAGCGGAGCTGCGCGAGGTCCAGCGTGTCGGAGGCCTTGTCGCTCAGCCATTTCGCCAGACGGGGGAAGCGCGTATTGCCGAGCTCCTTTATCCGGTCGCGTGCGGTCCTGAGCGTGGAGAGAGGCGGCAGATTCTCAGGCGGGGCATCGCCTTGGTTCATGCTCTCCTCGATCGCCTTGGCCGCGACGCGGCAGACATCGCGGTCGTCGTCGGTGCCGACGCAGACGAGCAGCGGTCGACAGCTTTCGCCCGACGAGAATGCGGCAACGCTGCGTGCCGCCGCGCGGCGGACGCGCCACGCGTAGTCGTTCTCGATGAGTTCGACCAGATGGCCGAGCATTCCCGTCATGCCGGCCATGGCGGTGGCGCCGTGTTCACGGACGAGCTCTTCCTCGTCTTCGGTGAGGCGAACCAGAATCACCGCCGGGATCGGCCACTTGGGGCCCTCGGCCAGCGCGCGCGCGAGTGCGAGGCGGACCTTCTCCTCCCGATCCTCCGCGAGCTTCTGGAGCACGTCGGTTGCCGGGTTGCCGTCGGTACCGCCGGCCGCTTCCGCAACCGCTTCGCGAACGCGCGCCGCGTCATGTGAGGCATATTCGGCAATCCGCTGCGGTCCGCCGTCTCGCAGCGCGCGCACGAGCTTGCCGTAGGCCTCCTCGTCGTCATCGAGAAGGGCGCGAATCCATGCCTCAAGCGTCTTGCGTTCCGTTCCCATTAGCGACCGGACAGCATAGCCCGGATGCCGCTCACGGCCCGATGCGGATCGCGTCGCCGATGATCATGATGTGCTCGCCGGGAATCGACTTGGGATCGAATCCCGCGCCGGCGACGGCCTTGAGGCAGTCCGCCTCGATGCGAACAGCCATCACGATCATGCGCAGCTTGAGGTCGCCCGACGCGTCCATGCGGCCGCTGATCACGATCGCGTCGCGTTCGCGGCACGGCAGTCCGAGCATGGATTCGCTGCTCACGATGACGCCCGCGACGGTGAAATCCGTATCGAGAACGGGCTGCCCCGGGAAGTTCGCGGCGCCGCCGCTGAGGAACCCGTTTACGACGGTGTGGTCGCCGGGCTCGCCAAACCGGTAGTTGATCGACCCCACGCCCTGGCTGTTGAACGCCAACTCCATCGTTCCGACGGCGCCGACCTTGTCGAGGTCGAGGGTGTGGCGACCGTAGCGGAAGCGGAAGCTGTAGGTGCCCTCGATCGTGGCAGGCCGGGATCCGGAGTTGATCGGAAAGTTCAATTCCCCGAGTGCGTTGCGCATTTCCGTGAACGACAGGATCAAATTCCGGCTATCGAGGAACAGCGCCCCCGGAATCTCGACCGCCTCCGCGACCTGCGTTACGGACCCGCCGCCGCCGCTACTGCACGCCGCCGCTGCCAGCAGTAGCGCCAAAAAACGAGTACCTACCATCGGCGTAGCCTAGCAGGGATCACCCGCCGTCGGCGCGCGTTAGAACGTGACGCCGAGTGCCAGGAAAAAGCCGTCGAGGCGGATGTCGAGACTGGTGGCCTCGATCGTGCCGTCGATGCTGACGAATCGATATCCGGCGCGCACTTCACCGTATTTGAGGAAGTTCCACGCCGCGCTCACCGTGAAGTCGATGGTGGTCGCCTGCACGTCGCTGTAGTCGATGTAGAAGCCGGACGCTTCCGCCTCGAACAGGAAATCGGAAACCCGTACCTGAACGAGCAGCCCGACGACCGGGAAGGGTAGCGAGCCGTTGAGGTTGGCGGTGCCGCTCACCGCGCCGGTGATGGTCGCATCGTATTCGTAGTAGTTGAAGCCGATGATCGCGGCGATGCGGACGATGTCGGTGTCGAGAAAGCTGATCGTGCCGAGCGATCGGAAGTTCGTGAGCTTCACGTCGGAGATGACGTCCTCGCCGATGGTGAATGTCTGGCCGCCGAACGTGAAGGTGCGCTGGAGCGTGCCTTCGCCGTCGAACTCGACGTTGAAGTAGTCCATGCGGAAGCCGAAGATCCAGACATCGACGGTCACCTGCGGGACCAGTGTCAACTCGTTGTCCCCGAGCCCGAGATCGGCTTCCATTTCGAATCGGCCGCCGCCGTCGTCATTGCCCGAGCCGCTGAGCGCGGGATACCAGGCGATCGCGCGCACGTTCAGCCATCCCCCGGAGCCACCGGCCGCGCTCGTGGCCATCATGCCCAAGGGCCTTCCCTGGATTGCCTGCACGTAGGCATCCGTCGCCAGTTCGACCGACTCACGCTGCGTCGCCCATACGGACGCACTCAATACGAAGAGCGCGGCGCACGCGCGAGGCAGCAATCCAGGCAAGGGCATACCCGTGACATCGACTGGCCGGCTCGCGCCGCTTGAGTCGGCGCGGAGTCGGGTTTGGGCGAACGACTCGGAATCGCACGAGGGTGCGCCGTTCCGGGGCAATTCGCGATCGGGTTGACTGGGGTATCCTCGGCGCGTGCCCGAGAACCGCATTCTCACCAAGATGCTCGACCGCCTCTACGCGACGCTGGCGCGCGGGCCGAGTCTCAACTGTCGCCCGCATTCCAGCCGCCAGCGCATCGATCTCACGTCGCTGCGTTGTTTCGGCCAGCTCGATCCGCGCCAGGTCCTGATCGAACTCCTCGGACCCGCGCATAGCTCCAACGTGCCGGCGACCATCTCGATGCCGGACTCGCTTGTCAGGAAAAACCCGTTCGAGCACGTCGCCGAGCCCGACCCGGAGTCGCTGACGGATGAGGAGCGTGTCGCCGAGAAGGCTTGGCGCGCGCAGAAGTCGCTGCTCGGAAAGTTGCGCAACCTGAGCGAGGACGCGCTTACCTACGAACAGGACACCGGCGTCCACGCCCTGAATCTCGGCTACCCGATTCTCAGTCTGCCGCCCGGCACGATGGGGGGCACGCGGCGCATCCTCGCGCCGCTCGCCTTTATCCCGCTCTCGCTCGAGGTCAACGCGGGGCGGCGGCCGCACGCTCGTTTTCGGTGCCACGGCGAGGGGGTCGATCTCGTCACTCCCAACCCCGGCTTGATGGCGTGGATCGAACGCGAGACGGGGCAGACGATCGACGAGCTCTTCGAGGACGAGGAGGGCGCGGCGCCGTGGCGGGAAATCGGCGAGATCATCCAACTCGTGGCGAAGCGGCTGGAAATGGACAGCGCCGCCCTCGCATCCATGAGCGATCCCGAGCAGTTCCAACTGGCCGAGACTCCGCGCGCCGACGACCTTCCGCCGGGCGCCGCGATTCTTCCCGCCGCCGTGATCGGGCTCTTCCCTTCGGCCAATCAGGGACTGCTGCGCGATACCAAGGAGATGATCGCCGCGCCCTCGTTCGACGGGCCGGTCGCCGCCTTCCTGGAACTTGCCGCCGACCTTGCCGCCCCCGATCCGATGGAGATCGACCGCGAGCCCGAGCAAGTCGAGCGACGCAAGCGGCGCTGCGCCGACGAGCGCAACGTCGCCCTCGCCGATCCGTTTCAGTCGCAGGCGGTGGAGCGCGCCCGCACATCCCGCGCGCTGGTGATTCACGGACCGCCGGGTACGGGCAAGAGCCAGACGATCACGAACATCATCGGCGACCATCTGGCGCGCGGCGAACGGGTGCTCTTCGTCTGCGACAAGCGCACGGCACTCGATGTCGTCGCCAATCGCCTCGACCACCTCGGACTCGGCCGTCTGTGCGCCGTCGTCCACGATCCCCGCCGCGACCAGCGCGACCTCTACATGGGCGTGCGCGCTTCGCTCGACGATCTGGGCGATTTGCGCACCGACGAGCGCGCCGCCGCGGAACTCGAGCGCGTCAACAAGGAGCTCCAGGCCATCCACGATGAGCTCTACGCGAGTCGCGAGGCGCTCATGGACCACGAGCAGGCGGGCGTCTCGTTCCACGAACTCATGGGGCGCTACGTGACGCTCGCTGCGCCGTCCGTCGAGGGGTTGGGTCCGCTCGAGGGCGTTTCGCCCGCGAAACTGGACGAGGTGCGGCGCGACATCGAGGTCGCCTGCGAACGCGCCCGCGGAATCGGCTATCCGACCAATCCGTGGGTGACCGCCATCGACTCCAGCCTGGCGACGTTCCTCTCCCTGCCCATCGATGACCTGCGGCGGCGCATGGCCTCGCTGGTCGAGGATGCGCGCACCGCGGACCGGCGTCTTGACGAACGCATTCCCCCGTTCCATCTCACGCGCCCTCTGGACGAACAGGCGAAGCAGCGTGCGGCACTCGAAACGCATCTGCGCCGCACGATGGAGAGTGTCGATGCGCGCGTGCAGTCGCGCGTCTCCGCACTCGACGACGACGCGGCCGCGCAGTTCGTGCGTGAACTGGCCGCCATCGCGCCGCAGCGCAAACTGCTCGCGCCCCTCGACCGCGAGTTGTCGCTGTCGATCGAGGCGGCGCTGCCTCCGATCCGCGGCCTCAACGAGGAGATCGGCGCGCTGGAGCGCTACCTCGTCGCGAGTGGCAAGTGGTGGGGCTTCATCGCCTTCGGTGCGCGGTCGGCCGCGAACCGGGCGCTGCGCCCCTACGGCCTCGCTTGCGCTCCCGAGGCGGCGCAGCGCCTGCTGGAGTTCCTGAAGGGACTGCGCGCGCGCATTTTGCTCTCCGCCACGCTGCGCGATCTGCGCGGGGAAGCGCCCGCGGCCGTGATTCCCGACGAGGAACTCGTTGCCGACTTCGCCGACTTCGAGCAGGCGCTCGGGGATCGCGCGCTTGCCGATGGCGATGCCGAGTTGTCGGCGCGCACGCGCCGCGCGCTGTTCGAGCCCGCCGAGGCGACGGATTTCCTCGAGGGGCTTCGGCGTTCGGTGCCGCGCGCGGAGGCGTTGGGCGCGCTGGAGCAATCGCTGGCCGCGTTCGAACTGCTCTCGGATGAGTGGTGTCATCGGCTTTCGAATCACGTGCGCACCGGCAACAGCGCCGGCGACACCTTGCAGGCGCTCGAAGCGTCCACCGACTCGATCGAGAACGTGCTGCGCGTGATGGACACGATCGCCGATCTGCCGGCGCCGCTCTCGGCCGCGACGGCTGCGGTGGTGCAGGCCGATCTCGATCCCGAGCAGGCGCTCGTCGCGATCGAGCGCCAGGTGCTCGCGGCCGAACTGGGAGTGCGCGTGCGCGGGAGTTCGTCGCTGCAGCGCCTCGACGGCGAGCGCATCGAACACGCTCTGCGCCGCTACGCGGAGTTGGACGCGATCAAGCACGACCTGGTGCGGGACGTCGTGCTGCATGAGTGGGTCGAGCGGCAGCGTGCGTGCCTCATGGCCAGCACCCGCTCGCGCCTCAACAGCGCCGGCGCCGCGCTTCGTCGACGCCTCTTCGTGCGCGGGCGGCGCGCGATGCGGCTGCGGCAGGTGATCGCCGCGGGCGAGTCGGAAACGGCCGAGACCGGCGAGATCGACCCGCTATTCACGATGTGCCCGGTGTGGATGGCGAGTCCCGAAACGGCAGCGCAGATCTTCCCGCGCCGTGCGATCTTCGACGTGATCATCTTCGACGAGGCGTCGCAGTGCCGGCTGGAGGAGGCGCTGCCGTCGCTCACCCGCGCGCATCGCGCCGTCATCGCGGGCGATCCCAAGCAGCTTCCGCCATCGCGCTTTTTCGAGGCGGCCATCGCGACGAGCGACGAGGGGGCGATCGATTCGGAGCAGGATCTGTTCGAGATGCAGCAGGGCGAGGTCGAGGATCTGCTGGCCGCCGCGCTCAACCTGCAGGTGGACGAGGCGTATCTCGACGTGCACTACCGATCGCGCAATCCCGACCTGATCGAGTTTTCCAACGCGCAGTTCTACCAGGGGCGGCTGCAGTCGATTCCCGGGCATCCGTCCAACCGCGCCATCGCGCCGCCGCTGCGCGTGGATCGCGCGGACGGCGTTTATGACGATCGCTGCAACCGCGTCGAGGCGGAGCGCGTCTGCCAGATCGTCGCGGACCTGTTGAAGCGTGCGGATCCGCCGTCGATCGGCATCGCGTGTTTCAACCTCAGGCAGCGTGACCTCATTCGCGATCTGCTCGACGAACAATCCAACGAGGACCCGGCGTTTGCGCGCCGCTTGGCGGTCGCACGTGCGCGGCGTGGCGAGGGCTCGTTCGAGGGGCTGTTCGTCAAGAACCTCGAAAACGTCCAGGGCGACGAGCGCGATCACATCATCATCTCGACGACCTACGGCCCCAACAAGCAGGGCAAGTTCCACCGGCGCTTCGGGCCGTTGGGGAACGTGGGCGGCGGGCGACGGCTCAACGTGCTGGTGACGCGTGCGCGCGAGGAGGTGCATCTGGTCACGTCCATTCCGCGCGAGGCCTACGCGTCGACGCACGCGATTCCCGAGGGCGCGTCGCCCAATGGCGCGTGGTTGCTCTTCGCATACCTGCGCTACGCGGAGGAACTGGTGGACCTCTACGCGCAGGACGCCACCGAACGCGCCGAGGCGGGTGCACGCGATGGCGCCAGTGTCATTGAACGGCCCATCGATCCCATCTCACGTTTCTCCATGGGACTCGGCGTCCGTCTTGCCGAGGAGCGCGCCATCGGCTCCGACGTGCATTGGGGCAACGCCGGATTCTGCGTGGACCTCGCACTGCACCATCCTGAGCAGGTAGGGGGCGTCACGGCGGGGGTGCTCTGCGACTTCGCGCGCTACGACCGTGCGCCCGACCCGATTGTCTGGGAGGTCTTTCGGACCGCCATCCTCGAGTCGCAGGGCTGGCAGTTGCATCGCGTCTGGACGCCCGCCTTCTTCCGCGACGGCGACCGCGAAATCCGTGGCGTCGAAGCCGCCGCCGCCGCCGTCCGTGCCGCGGAACCGAGTTAGCGGCTCTCGATCTGCCCGAACATGTGGTCGAGGACGCGCGGCAGGCTCAGGATGGCGGTGTAGTGGTCGCCGGGAAACCAGATGTGGTGACTCTCTGGCAGGCCCGCCGCACGGGCCAGGAGGCGCGCCTGCGACGGCGGGACGACCGTGTCGCTGCGCGCCGAGTAGAGCCAGGTCTTGCGCGGATCCAGACGGTGCGCGACGCGGGCCGGATCGACGGAGTCGAGAATCGCATCGAGTTGCGCCCCGCGGATGCCGGCGCGGTGGAACGCCTCGAGGATCTTCTTGCTGTCGCGCTTGCCCTTGCGCAGCATCTCCTTAAGACCTCCGCCGGCCAGGATGAAGAACTGCCCGGCGAACTCGTCCGAGATTCCGGCGCTCAGCGCTCCCACGATGCCGCCGAGGCTGATTCCCTCCAGATATATTCGCGCGGGATCGATGCCCTTGAGGCTGGCGATGCAGTCCTGTGCGCGCAACACGTCGGCGGCGGCCTGATGCGAGCGGTGCTGGAACAACCGGATGTCGCGTCGATCGCGCTTGCCCTTGCGCCTGCCGTATCCCGGCATCTGCAGCATGAACGCGTGCATGCCCTTGAACTGCGCGGCGCGCGCGATGCCCCGCGTGAGTTCCATGTTGCCGCCCAGAATGTGAAGGCAGAGCAGAGCGGGCCGTTTGTTATCGATCTTGCCGTAGGGCCGATACCACTCGACGAAGACCTCGTCGTTGCCCGCATCGCCCATGGGCAATGGCGAGGGAAAGCGCAGCAGGGCGTCGCCCTTTTTGGATCCGGGCGTCTCCTCGATCCGAAGCCGGAAGGGGCGGGGATCCCAGAGCATGCTGTTCAGCATTTCCTGGCACTCTTCGTCCTTGTCGATGGCCGGGCGCCTGCGATCGTTGACTCTGTGTGCCTTGGCGGTGCGCGTTCCGATTCCGTCTCGATCGGCCTCGGCGCGCAGCGCGCGGAGATCGAAGCGGACATAGGGTCGTTCCGCGGCCGGCTTGCCGCCGCCTGCATGGGCGACGAGGATCTCGCGAGTTTCCGGCAGCATGAGAGCGCTGTGGAGATTGCTCTTCATCGCCACCGGCCGATCCATGAGGTGCACCGCTTTGGCGAGATCGATCTGCCCGTACTGCTCCTGGATGCGCGACCGGAGTGTTGCGAGCCGTGACCCGGATGACATCAACACGACATCAGGTATGCCCTTGCCGAGTTGCTCGTGGTCCTGGCCGGGTTCCAGGAACTCCAGAATCTTGGGCGTCGCCTTCACGCCGACGGCACGCGGTCCGGTTCCGTCGGCGAAGACGTAGTAGTACTCGCACGTGCGCGGGCTACGACGCCAGAGGTCCTTCACCTCGTCCAGGTTGTCGCACTCCTCGAGCGCCTGGCGCATGAGGCTCGCCATGGGCACGCCATCCCACTCGTAGCGACCGCGGCCTCCCATTTCCCCCAGCGAAATGCCGGCGAGATTCATGCCCGTGACCGCGCCGACAAAACCGGCGTAGCCCACATGCGCGAAGTCATGTCCGTCTTCGGGGCGAATGAAGAAGAGGGCCGCCGCGTGCTGCAGGCCGATGGCGGTCATGTAGTCGAGGATGCGACCGTGGTAGAGCGTCCCGTCACTCGTCGCCTTGCCGAAGACCGCGAAGCCGGAGCAGTGGAAGTACTCGGGCAAGACGTTGGCCAGCCGGATCTCCCTCAGGCTCATGCCGGGCACGACGGCCGCCATGGCGCGTATCTCCCGACGATGGCGGGGCAGCATGTGCGGCGAGAGGCGCGTCCAGGCCTCTTCCATTTCGTTCAGGAACCACTTGCCGGTTCGCAGAGTTTCCACCGCGCCGACCAGATAGACGTATGAGTTCAGCGTGCGTCGAATTAGCGGGCCGAGCAGTTCACCGTGCGCCTTGCCGATCTCCTCGGGGCTGCCTTCCAGCAACACGAGGCGTTGCCCTTTCACGAAGCGCAGTTCGCCGTGGGCGACCTTGCGGGCAGGCAGCGGCGGCGGAGCGAAAACCGGAACGTAGATCTCCAGCGCGCGCTTGATGGCCCGGAAGAACATTCGCTCCATCTCCTGCCGCTCGACCTTCTCGGTCTCTCCTTCGAACTCGGGCGGAGTGGGAGCCTCGCGCGTGAGGCGCAGTTCATGAATGCCCTCGAAGAAGCCGCGACGAGCGCTGGAATGCAGCAGCAGGCTTCCGTCCTTGCCGAGGCCGATGCGGATCTGGTCATCGAAGACGAGGCCGCCTTCCGCCTTCTTCAGGCGCCCCAGGAGCCAGAGCCGTGCAAGCGCCGGTGCCTGCGCGTTTCGACCCAGTAGGCGTTTGAGGAATCCCAATGGGGCGAGGCTCTCCGCATCCTTGTCGAGTTTGCCTTCGGAGAGGAAGCGTCGC
>CBDURV010000071.1:0-11205 GCA_965369495.1 uncultured bacterium | reverse complement strand
TTCGAGTTGGCGATGACCGAGTTGGGAATCGTGATCTCGATGTGGTCGCGCGTCAGGATGCGGGTCGAACGGATGCCAATGCCGGTCACCTGCCCCCGCTCCCCCCCGCCGAGAATGATGAAGTCCCCCAGTTTGTAGGGCGCGTCGGCGAGGATGAACATGCCGGCAAACAAGTTCGCGAGCGTGTCCCGCGCGGCGAAGCCGACGGCGATGCCGATAATGCCCGCGGACGCGAGCCACGCGGTCAGGTCGATCTCCCACGCCAGCAGCATGACGTAGATTCCCGCGCCGATGATCAGCAGGCTGCTGAGGATTTCGTAGAGCGGCACCGACTGCGGCTGGATCCAGCTAAAACGATCCGCGTTGCGCGCCAACGCGTCGCAGACGGCATCCGCCACGCGGCGCAGCGCCCGCATCCAGATGAACGCCGCCAGGGTGATCATGATCGCCGTCGCACGCTCCAGTGTGACTTCCGTGAAGGTCGGTTCCCAGCGCTTGAGCGCGATGTACACGCCGCCGAAAAGCAGCGTGAGGAAGACCGGCAGATGGATCGCCTTGACGATCGTCTGGTCCAGTTCGGTCTCGGTGCGTTGCGCGAGACGCAGACAGACCGTGCCGACGATCCACTGCAGCACGAAAGCGACCACGGCCGAGTAGCCGAGGATTTCCCACGACGAAAGATCCAGGTACCAAGCGCGCATGCGCACAGTTTCGCGCGCGGCGGGGACGGATCCGTGTATCTCGTGAATAATGCTGCCATGTGGAGAGCGCTCTTCCGTCCCGTGCTGCCCGAGGAACGCGCGGCAGCGAAACGGGCGGGCGTCACGCTTGCCGCGGACCTGCGCACCGACGATCAGACCATCGGTTCCGCATCGGCCGGTTGCGCCGCCACCTACGGGATCATGGAGCGCTGCGACTTCGGCTGCACCGCCTGCTATCTCGCCCACGGTTCCAACGCCGCGGCCGCCCAGTCGTTCGAGCGCACGAAGGAACAACTCGACGCGATTCGGCGCCACTTGGGGCCGGGCGGCAATGTGCAGATCACCTCGGGCGAAGTCACGCTGCTACCGGTGGCCGAACTGGAGCAGGTGGTCGCCTACGCGCGCTCGATCGGCCTCTCCCCCATGGTCATGTCCCACGGGCAACGCTTCCTGCGCGACCCCGCCTACCTCGAACGGCTCGTCCTTCAGGGCGGTCTCGATCGAGTCGGCATTCACATCGACACGACGCAGCGCGGGCGCGACGGCGGCGACCCGCCCAACGAGCGCGACCTCGATCCGGTGCGCGATGCCGCGGCACGCCTAATTCGCGAGACCCGGCGCCGTACCGCTCGCCCGCTGCACGCAGCCCATCTGGTGACGCTCACCCACGGCAACCACCACGACGCCGAGCACATCGTGCGCTGGGCCATCCGCAACTCCGACGCCTTCCGCATGGTCAGCTTCCAACCCGTCGCGGAGGTGGGCCGCACCCGCGACCGTTCGGCGAACCAGCACCGCGACGCGATCTGGAAAGCGATCGAAGCGGGCCTGGGCCGCCGGGCCAACGACCACCCGTGGCTCTTCGGCCACCCCGCCTGCAACCAGTTCGCGTTTTTCCTGGTGGTCAGCAGCGGTGAGCGCCGCGATCTGGTCGAAATCGTCCGACGCGGCTCCCGGCTGGATCGCTGGTTTCTGCGACGGCTGCTGAAGGGCGGCTTGGCGGGCTACACGTCCAACGCGATGCCGCGCCGCGAAGCCAACGCGCGCCTGCTCGGCCGCCTGCTGCGCCACCCGCGGCTCTGGCTGGAAATCCCGTTCTTCGCGGCCGCGCGCGGGTTAGGCGAATGGCGCCTCGGGCTGAGGGTGCTGGCAGGCCTGCTGCGAGGGCGGGTTCCGCGCATCCATCCCTTCGCCGTCGTGGTCCACCACTTCATGGACAAGGATCTGCTCGACACCGACGAGGGGCGCGAACGGCTCGACGCCTGTGTCTTCCGGTTGCCCGTGGATGGAGAGATGGTGCCCATGTGCACCTTCAACGGCAAGCAGATGCGCGCCGAGCAACTCGCCACCGTCGTGCCGGACACCAAGCTCAGCGACCCATTCCTTCGCGAGTGCTCGGGACAGCGTTAGGCTGCGTGATTCGCCCCCAAAAGGGCAGAAAGCTGCGCCTGCCCATGAATTCCGAGACCGAAACCCCCGAAGTCCAATTCAGCGACCTCGCGCTCGCCGAACCGCTGCTGCGTGCGCTCAACGAACTGGGGTACGAATCCCCCACGCCGATCCAGGCGGGTGCGATTCCGCCGCTGCTCGAAGGGCGGGATCTGCTCGGGCAGGCGCAGACCGGCACGGGCAAGACGGCGGCGTTCGCGCTGCCGCTGCTGCAACGTCTCGACCTCGATCAGCGCGGCGTGCAGGCGATCGTTCTGACGCCGACGCGCGAACTCGCCATCCAGGTCGCGGAGGCGGTGCACAAGTACGGCAAGCACATCGGCAAGCGCGGCGTCTCGGTCCTGCCGGTCTACGGCGGCCAGCCGATGCACATCCAGCGCAACGCCCTCAAGCGCGGCGTGCATGTCGTCATCGGCACTCCAGGCCGCGTGAAGGACCACCTGACACGCAAGACGCTCTCGCTCTCGGACGTTCAGTTCTTCGGTCTCGACGAGGCGGACGAGATGCTCAAGATGGGGTTCATCGAGGATGTCGAGTGGATCCTCGAGCACGCGCCCAAGGAACGGCAGATCGCGCTCTTCTCCGCGACCATGCCCGGCCCCATCAAGCGCGTCGCCAGCCGTTACCTGAACGACCCGGTGGACATGAAGGTCACGCACCGCATGCTCGCGGTGCCGAGTATCGAGCAGTTCGCGATCCGCGTTGGCAGACACGAGAAGAACGACGCGCTGGAGCGCGTGCTGGAAGCGGAAGAGTACGAAGCGGTGCTGATCTTCGCCGGCACACAGCGGATGACCGCGGAGGTTTCCGAAAACCTGCAGGCGCACGGCTATCAGGCGGAGTGCATTCACGGCGGCATGAACCAGGTGCAGCGCGAGGCGGTCGTCAAGCGGCTCAAGACGCGGCGCACCAGCATTGTCGTCGCCACCGATGTCGCCGCGCGCGGTCTCGATGTCGATCACATCGGCCTCGTCATCAACTACGATCTTCCGCGCGATCAGGAGGTCTACGTGCACCGCATCGGCCGCACCGGCCGCGCGGGACGCAAGGGCCGCTCGATCAGCTTCTGGTACGCGCGCGAACGCGGCATGTTGCGCGCCATCGAACGGTACAGCGGCAGCAAGATCGAAGGCATGCGCATTCCCGGCCGCTCTGAGTTGGTGGACCGCCGCCGCGAGAAGTTCCAGGAAAAGTTGCGCACGCTTCTCGTAGACGACCTCGGCCCGTTCCAGAACATGCTGCGGATCATGCACGAGGAGGAGGGGTTCGATCCCGCCGATCTCGCCGCCGCCGCCGCACGCCTCGCTTGGGGCGAAGCGCCGCTCTACGTGGCTGCCGAACCGGAGCGGGAGGAGCACGACCACGGACACGGACACGATCGTGGTCGTGATCGCGGCCACGACCGCGGGCGTGATCGCGATCGCGGATCCCACCCGCAGGGCGACATGGTGGAAATCGTGATTCCCGTCGGTAGTTGGAGCCGCGTGCGTCCCGGCGCCATCGTCGGCGCGATCGCGGGTGAGTCGGGCCTGCCCGGCCACGTCGTCGGGCGCGTCAACATCCGCGAGAAGGTCACCTTCGTCGAGGTGCCGAGCGAGCACGTCTCACGCATCATGAAGGCGCTCAAGGGCAAGAAGATCGGCGGTCGCGCCATTTATCCGCGCCTGGCGCACGGCTAGGAGCCTGTCCGGGTAATGCCATCGGAGCACCCGGTGGTCCCGCTTCCGGGACAGGCTCCTAATAGTGCTCGCGCACGCTGTTTCCCGTCACAAGACGCACCACCTGCGCCACCGGATGCATGCTATCCCTTGGTCACTAGGCACTTACGCTTGACGACTGCGCCATCGACCGCGCAGTCACGCCACCGGGCGACCAAAGGCGGGCGGGCGCGAGGCAGCAGCGGGACGCCGATGCGTGGGCTCTCTCGCGGATCGACCAGCGATCATGCGTGGCATTGCGCTCACGACGCGCGCACGGGGATCGAACAGTGCGCCGCGGGCGGCGCAGTCGTCATCCGCAACACCCTTGGCACCAACAACTTACGCAATATCGATGGCGCAGGTAGTAACGGACTCTGGCAGCTGCGAGAACTTCCCGCGCCCCGCGCCAGACGCATGCGTCGAGCAATACCCTCACGACACGTCGGGCGCCGAGGGCAGGATCTCAATGCGCTCTTGGGCGACGATGCGCCGGGCGTAAGCAATGCACGCCAGAACGTCGTCACGCTCCAGCCACGGATACCCCTCAAGAATCGTCTCGATGTCGTCCCCTGCCTCGAGCATTCCCAGAACATGTTCCACCGCCAAGCGCCGCCCACGAACGATGGGCTTGCCGCCGAAGATCTCGGGGTTGACGGTTATTCGTGCCATGAGATCGACATCGGTCATGGCGCCCATCGTACTAAGTCGGCCATCGCTTCGATGGCTAATCGACGGGTAGGTGATTGTATCCGCGTGAGTTTCCCGCCAACACCCTGGATCACCCGCGCGCGGGTTCCGCCGGGGGGAATCGGCGCCTGCGAACCGCCCGAACGCGCGCCATGACGACCGAACACCCTCCGGACGCCGCGGTACCGTATCGGTGATCTCCACTTTCGGACTACAGGGCGTTAGTCACCACCGGGCACGCCACGAAGTGGTCCGGCTTGACCTCGACGAGCGGCGGGGTCGCCTGCGCGCATGCCGGCTCCGCGAGCGGACAGCGCGTACGGAAGGGACAGCCCGAGGGCTTGGCCAACGGACTGGGCAATTCACCCTCCAACTCCACACGGTCGGGGCGTTTCGCGGCCGGATCGGGCACGGGCACGGCGGACAAGAGCGCCCGCGAGTACGGGTGCAACGGCTCTTCGTAGATCGTGCGCGACGGGCCGAGTTCCATCATGTTGCCGAGATACATGACCGCGATGCGATGGCTGATGTGCTCCACCACCGAGAGATCGTGCGCGATGAAGCGAGCGCGGTGCTCATCGAGATCAGCGAGGAATAGGAAACCGGACGAAGGTACCTGCAAGCTACGACGCCTGATCAGACGCTCACGCTACTTACAGCAAAGAAGTTGCTCTGCCCCTTTTCGTCTCGATCGTTCGCAATCCGATGGTAGCGTGGAGCAAGTTGGCAGCCGTGCCGGTGCTACTGTGCTTGGTCAAGGGGTTCGAGGAGGGTGTGGTTATGTGGGCGCGTACTCTGGCAATCTTCGCGCTCTGGTTCGCCGCGGCATGTGGGGGGGCATCGGGGAGCGGGACCTCGGCGCCAGCGCAAACGGCGCTCGCCATATTCGAAGGGTACGTTACGGATGTATCGAGCACGCTGGACGGCACGCCGATCACGGATCCGGATCAGCTGCCGACGCAGGTTCGCATCTACACGTTCGCGACCGGAGTTCCCGCGCCGATTGACACGACTACCGTCCCCCTGACATCGGGAGGGTCGTTCTCTGCGACAGCGATGGCTGGAGATTCCTATCAACTCGATCTCCTTGATGTCTTGGCGCGGACCTCCGGTGCGGCCATGGTCACTGCGACCGCAGTGGACGGCTCGACCACCTACGCGGCATACCTCAGCGATTCCGCGTCTCCCGGTGAAGAGGCCGGGCACGTGTACACGATGGTGCCGGACTCGAACACCGTGAGGGTCTCTGCGACGCTCAGCCCCGACGACGCAAATGGACCCGCCATCGCCAAGATCCGGTACGGCGTCGTGGAGGGCGGATTCTGGAAGAGTGACACCACTGTGCCGGTCACCCCGGATGCGAACGGCGCGGTTGCTGTCGGTCTCCAAGTGCCCCTGTTTGCGCCTGGCTGCGGCTACGTGGCGTTGCTCGCACTTGATGCCGCCGGCAACCAGGTGCCCAGCGGCCTGGGCGGAACCGCTTCGACCCCGAACGTCGCGTACTCGATCGACCAAGCGACGTCCGGCGGATTCCTGCTCTTCAATGCGGCGTGCTCCGGAGGGTTTGACAAGACGAAATGGTGCAAGAAGAAGAACATCGACAAGCTGCTTCTCAAAAAGAAGGGCAGCTTGACGGGCAACGGCTCGGACGATCCGATCTGGTGCATATTCTGTCCGGCGGGAGGAGCCGTTCCCGCGGGCGGCAAGGTCGTGACGACCAAGAAAATCTTCGAGGCCCCAACCGTTTCGTGCGATCAGCATGCAGGGATGGCAGCGAAGGACGGGGACGTCTTTATCGAGTGCCAGCGCTTCTACAACAAGGAGTCGCTCGACCTGCAGAACGGCAAGAAAGAGACCGAAGCGACGAGGCCGAACGGGCCGACGCGAAAGTCCGGCGTGACTTATCTCTTCACGGCTCATGAGCCAGCCGCGGTAACGGGGCAGGGGAAGTCCGTGTTCGACTACAAGTGGTTCCAGCGCTACAAATCGACGACCACCTACGTCAAGGCCGATGGGACAACCGGCACTGTGGATTCGACGAACGGCAAGTACGTGTGGGACGACAAGAAGGATTCGGGCGGCACGACGGCCGACCACAGCTACCAGCATCAAACTTTCGGCCAGTCGTCTGCTGACGGAACATCGACCAACCGCATGAACGGCCTGGAGGATGCGCCTGCCATCGCCATTCCCGTGAATGCCGCGGAGGCGAAACAACTGGCGTGTGACCTGAAGATGCCTGCGGCAGACAAGGACACGTGGAAGTCGTTGACCTTTCACGCCGAGTTCCAGACGATCTTGATCTGCTGCAAGGAGGAGCCTCCGGTAATCATGGCGGTCTTCGAATGGTCGGTCAGCGTGACCATCACCAGAAATGCGGATGGAACATTTTCCTCCTCCGTCACGACCGATGAGGGTGGTCCGACGGAGCAGGTCGATGAAAACAATGATCCCGAGGCGCCTAGTGACGCCGATTGGACGATGCCCACGGAGTGCAAGGATTGACGGGCAGTTGGGTGTGCGCCGCAACGTAACCATCCTTACGAGCCTCCTCGCCGTGGGGCTGCTTACACTCCTCCTGTATTGGCAGGTGGATTTTTCGAGGCGGCGTGGCAGTTCCGGGCGCGCGTCCGCGATAGACACCCGTCCTGCCGGCGGCGAGGCGGGGTCGGTTGATGCACCGCAGCCGGAAGGTGCGATAGTGGAAAAAGCCGTCGAATCGCCCGGCGCCGCCAACGCGTCCGACGATGCGCCCCCGCAGCGGGTTGCGGTTCGATTTCGGTTCGTGGGCGCGGCTGGGGAGCCGGTTCCACGTGCGAAGTTCAAAGTGTTTCGGGATGGGGTTCCCGTCGCCCTGGGCCGGGCGGATCGGAACGGCGCTGCGCGGGCCATGCTGGAGGCGGGCGGGGATCACGTGATCGTCGCGGAGGCGCGCCAGCACCCTTCCGTGTGGGTGCCGTTTCCCGTTGGCATCGACGCACCCTTGGATGTCCACTTTCCTGAGTCCGTATCGGTCACCGGCGAAGTGACGATGATGAACGGAACGCCGCTGACGGGCTGTGTTGTTACGGCGACGCCCGTGATTGCCGACATCAGGTTGCAGGGAGCGCTTGCTCATCTCCTCGTGTCGGGGAGCACGAATGCGACCGGAGAATTCCGAATCGACCGCCTCAACCCGTCGTTCGCACAGTACGAACTGCGCCTGCCAGAATCGAAACGGACGCCGCCCCTGCTGGCTGCGCCTGGTGCGGACGGTTTGCGCATTCGATGCGCGCCCGCGCACTTGCTCTGCGTGCGCCGCGGCGCCGACCGCGGTGCGCTACGGTGGCGGGTTATCGCCGCTCGCCCGTCGCATGCGATACAGCCGTACAGCCGCCAGACGAGTGGCGAACTTCCGGTCGGCACGTCCGAGGTCTGGACGCCGCTGTGGCCCGGAGAGAGCACGGTGGAATTCCGCGGTGCAGGGCGCGGCACGATGCGAACCGCACGTGTGCGACTCTCCGAACGCGGAGACTCCGTCGTCGTGGTGGACCCGGGTCCCGGCGTTCGCGATAACGGATAGGTGATTGTATCCGCGCGAGTTTCCCGCCAACACCCTGGATCACCCGCGCGCGGGTTCCGCCGGGGGGAAACCGTGGCAGCGAACCGTCCGAACCCGCCCCGTGATGTCCGAACAGCCTCCGGACGCCGCGCAGCGGCGTCCGGAGGGGCCTGCTGGCCCCTATGGCGAGTTCCGCGAGCACTTTCGGGACAGACCCGCGCCGCGGGCGGCGCGCGGACCAAGAGCGGGAAACAGGGGTCGTGCACGGACGGAACTCTGCGGGACGCGACACGCGGTCCCACTCATAAGACGCGAACCGGTAGCACGACATGCTCGGGCCGCCGGTGGCGCGATCGGGCGAGCGCCGCCTCCGGGGCCCTCGATCACGAGGACGGCGCGGTGTGCGCCGACGGTGAGCGATCTCCACTCTCGGGCTACAGGGCGTTCGTCACCACCGGGCACGCCACGAAGTGGTCGGGTGCGACCTCGACGAGCGGCGGGGTCGCCTGCGCGCATGCCGGCTCCGCGAGCGGACAGCGCGTGCGGAAGGGACAGCCCGAGGGCTTGGCCATCGGACTGGGCACTTCCCCCTCCAACTCCACGCGGTCGGGGCGCTTCGCGGCCGGATCGGGCACGGGCACCGCGGACAAGAGCGCCCGCGAGTACGGGTGCAACGGTTCCTCGTAGAGCGTGCGCGACGGGCCGATCGCGGTTAAGCGGATCGAAGCTGCGCGTTTCGCTGGTCGTGCCCAAAAATCCCGTCGCGCGGGTGACCGTGCGGCTGGTGTTGCGGTTGAGGGCGTCGAACACGTCGACGATGACTTTGCCAGCGGGGTCGGTGACCTTGGTGGTGTTGTGCGCGAGGTCGGTGAGCGTCCGTCACGCCATCGCAGAGGAAGGTGAGGGGTGCGGGGAGAGGGAGCACCGTGCGCCGTCGAAGATTCGCCCACTGCGTCATCGATGGCGCAGTGGTCGCCCGCAATCTCCTGCCCGACAGCGCGTTACGCCAATCTTGGGGCGCACGTAGTTCGGGACCTCTAGTTCGTCTGGACCGACGACCGGAACAGCCTGCTATCCGTGCTCGACTAGACTGCGAGATCCGGCAGCCGCTGTCCCTCCCGAAAACCCATCCGTCCGCCGAGAGTAGCCATTCCAGGCGAGTTCTCGACGATACCGCGCTTGGGGAACTTGCGCTACGCCCGATGCCCCGCGATCGTTCGGGATGCACGTCGTCCTGCATCTGCTGAGACTTGTCCGCGCACTGGCATCCGACCGCACCCGTCTCGCGCTTGAGAACCTCGCACTGCGACAGCAGCTAGCCGTTCTTCAGCGCGGCGTCGAGCGCCCGAAGCTCGACGATGGCGACCGCCTGTTCTGGACGATGGCGTGCGAGTTCCTGGAGAACTGGAAGCATCACCTCGTCATCGTGAAGCCGGATACGGTGATCCGCTGGCATCGCCACGGCTTCCGCTACTACTGGCGATGGAAGTCGCAGGCGAAACCGGGTCGGCCGGCGATCGGACGAAACGTCATCGCGCTCATCCGGCGCATGTCTATCGAAAACGTCCACTGGGGAGCGCCGCGCATCCGCGCCGAGCTTGCCCTGCTCGTGGCGCAGTGGGCGCCCGCAATCCCCTGCCCGACAGCGCGTTACGCCAATCTTGGGGCGCACGTAGTTCGGGACCCCGACCGGTAGTCGGTCTCGGTGCGCGACTCACGTCCCCGAGCGCTACGCGGCTTCCTCCCTTGTCTCGGTCAGCCGGCGATATCGCTTGAGACCCGGTTTTGCGCCGTTTTTCCACAGTTCGCTCATTCCGACCGATTTTCATGGCTTGACAGAGACCAGACTTCATGGAATACTAGTCTCTGGTAAAGACTGGATCCGACGATGACTATGAGCACCGCTTCTACGCGAGATCAACTCCCCGACAACGTCGCCGCCAAGCAGGTCGCCCGCGAGGCGGCGCGGAGGGTGGCCACATCACAGGGCTACCGCACGCTTTTGGCCGGCGCGATTTTGCTTGCGTTTGCCATGATCATGGCAGTCGAGGATCGAGGAAAGGTAACTGTTGGTGTTGGCCTCGTCCTCTCGGGTGTGGCGATCTTCGCGCCGCTCTACGTGCGGCGCGCGCGGGGCAAGGCCGGCCTCCTGGTTTCCGCTGTCGGTGAGAATTTTGGAACCAACAAGCTTCTTTGGATCGTCGCTATTGTCCTGGGACTCGTAGGAGGGGCCGCGTATGCGTTCGGAGCGGTCGCCCTGAGCAGTTCAAGCACGGACTGGCTCGTTCTCGCTCCAATCGCGTGGGGAATCACGACTGTCTTGATTGTTCGCCTCGTCCGCTTGCGTCTTTGGGAGGATGCACTCGTCGGTGTGGTCTTCCCAGTCGCCGGCGTTTTCTTCGCCACAGACGAATTCGTTCTGAGCCTCGGGGCCATGGGTGCTGCCCTCGTAATTGCGGGGTGGTCGATGCACGCACGATGGCGTCGGTGGGCGAGAACCGTCGCACGAGCGACTGGACCCGTGTCGGCAACCGCAACGAGTTCGTGAGGTCGGGCTCGTGGCACGCACTGACCTGTCCATTGACCCCGTCATTCACGAAGCGTCACGCCTGCTGCTTGTTTCAGTGCTACACGAGTGCGGCGGCGCCGATTTCAACTTCCTTCTGGCGACCACGAGACTCACTCGCGGCAACTTTTCCACGCACATGGGCCGGCTGCTGAAAGCGGGCTACGTTGAGGAGAAGAAGGAGTTTGTCGGCCGCAAGCCCCACACGGAATATCGTCTTACTAAGACGGGGCGGTCCGCGTTCAAGAAATATCAGAAGGTCTGGCAACAGGTCACTAATGGTGGCCTGGTCGCCAACGCTGCGATGCCAAGAAAAACTTGATCCCCGAACCTGTCCCTCCCGACAACCCAGACGCTGTCCCTCCCGAAAAACGGATAGGTGATTGTATCCGCGTGAGTTTCCCGCCAACACCCTGGATCACCCGCGCGCGGGTTCCGCCGGGGGGAACCGACGCCCGCTGACCGCCCGAACCCGCCCCGTGACGTCACAACACTCTCCGGACGGCTCTGCGCGGCGTCCGGAGGGGCCGGCCAGCCCCGTTTGCGAGTCCCGCGCGCCCC